>NZ_KV802749.1:0-28981 GCF_001810835.1 Nosocomiicoccus sp. HMSC067E10
AACTAACAAAATCGCGATATTTATGTTAAATAAAATCCGAACAAATGCACTTATTGCCCTTTACAGATAAAAAGCACCCATCCACACCGGTTTCCACTTGCTTTTCAACCTACTAATCCTCTTTCACCTCAATTATTTTATTTTCTACGCTATGTTTTGTAAAATAATAGTATTACTGATGAACGGAGTCGACGATAATGCTTATCGCCATATTTATATTGTTTTTTGTGTCGCTGTTTTTCTCTGGAAGTGAAACGGCGCTTACTGCAGCGAACCAGTTGAGGTTACAAAGTGAAGCGAACGCTGGTGACCTCCAATCAAAGAAATTACATAAATTAGTATCTAAACCAAGTGAGTTTATTACGACGATTTTAATTGGAAATAATATCGCGAACCTCGTGATGCCGGTACTTCTTACGACGATCGCAATCGAGTATGGCTATAACTTAACGGTACTGACGATTATTTTAACTGTGAGTATTATTTTATTTGCTGAAATTTTACCGAAGTCGATCGTAGCAGCGTTCCCTGAACAAGTCGGTAAAATGGTTATGCCGATTATTAATTTATTTATTTTAATTTTTAAGCCAATTACAATCGTGCTGAATAAGATTACTGATCTCATTACAAATAAATTATCTAAAGGTGAAAAGGAATCTTGGACTGTCACTAAAGATGAGATTATGTCGATTGTTGATATCGCAGGTGGTGAAGGGGCGCTTGATAGAAAAGAGTCATTACGTCTTCGTGGTGTACTCGACTTTGATACGTTAAATGTTAAAGACGTCCTTCAAACGCCGCGTACAGAAATGCATGCGATTCAAATCGATTCGACATTTGAAGAAGTTAGAGATATCGTCATCGAAGGAATGTACACGAGATACCCAGTTTATGGTGAAGATACGGACGATATTATCGGGATTTTCCATACGAAGTATTTACTCAAGTGGTCACTCGATCCAAGCCGACCATTTGTCGATTTTTGTGATACAGATCCGTTACGAGTTAGAGAGTTTAATAATATTGAAGAAGTACTCCTTCTTATGACGAAACACCGTCGCCATATGGTTATCGTAATGGATGAATATGGTGGTACAGAAGGATTACTAACACACGAAGATATTATCGAAACACTTCTCGGTATTGAGATTAAAGACGAACTGGATACGACAGAGAGTGCGATCGTTCGTTATTTACGTGATGACGTTATCGTTTGTGATGGTAAAATCACGCTACACAGGCTAAACGGAATTTTCCAGTCAAATATTCCAGAAGAAGAAAACACGTTATCCGGTTACTTATATTATCTATTCGAAGATATTCCGGAGCGCTTTGATACGATAGAAGACGATGAAAACCGCTATGAAATTTTAGTTATGGAAGAAAACACGATTCGTCTCGTACGTATTACTAAACTCGAGGTTGAAGATGATGAAATCACGAGCTAACATATTCGCTGTTCTAACAGGGTTTTTCATCGCGCTTGGAAGATTTCTATGGGTGCAAAATAAAAATATCTTCACACGTAAAGTGACGCATCAATCATCAAAAATTCCGGCGTCATTTGATGGATTTAAAATCACACAAGTGTCAGATTATCACAACACGTATTTTGGACGAAATGGAAAACATTTACTTCAAGCAGTTAAAGAAACGAACCCGGATATCATTTTAGTCACAGGCGATTTAATCGACAGACGTACTACGAACGAAAAACGTGGGATTCAAATGCTCGCAAGCCTTATGGAGATTGCGCCGTGTTATTATGTAACAGGAAATCATGAGGCATTTTATAAAGACTTCGAAGGCATTTACAAAAAAATTTTAAATACAGGTGTCAATAACGCATCGACGAATAATTTTTTCATCTTGCGCGGCGATGACACGATAGAAATTACAGGAATTCACGATTTAAGAATTTTTGGAGATGAAGAAACCAACCCAAATATTTATAACAAATACGATGAGATGTTAGATGATCGTTTAAATCATGTTGGGGACTATTTTACAATCTTACTCGCGCATCGACCAGAACAGTTCCCGAGATATTCGAAATACCCGGTGGATCTAATATTTAGTGGCCACGCGCACGGCGGTCAAATAAGGCTTCCAATTGTAAAAGGGTTATATGCCCCAGACCAGGGTGTACTACCTAAATTCACTGAAGGTATTCATACAAAAAATAATTCAGCACTCATCATTAGCCGTGGCCTTGGGAATAGTCGCTTCCCGTGGCGCGTGTTTAATCGACCAGAAATTGTATCAGTAACGTTAAAAGCAAAATAATGGGCATCACTGAACTCTATTCAGTGATGCCTATTTTTTAGTCGAAAAATACCATATCGAGTTTATCTTCTTTCGTAATCACATCTGTTTCGATTAAATACTGATTGAGTTTTTCAAAATCAACATCTGCACCGATGCCTGGTTTGTCACTTACTGTGACGACCCCATTTTCTGCAACGACTTCTGGCGAGATAATATCCATATCCCAGTATCGGCTTGAAGATGCTGTGTCACCAGGAAGTGTGAAGTTAGATAATGTTGTAATCGCGATATTTGTTAAACGACCAACACCCGCTTCTAACATTCCACCACACCATAGGGGGATATTGTTTGCTTTCGCGAGATCGTGGATTTTAATTGATTCTGCTAGTCCACCGACGCGTCCGACTTTAACGTTAATAATTTTACAGCTACCAAGCTCAATCGCAGCTTTTGCGTTTTCATAGCTATCGATTGATTCATCTAAACAGACAGGTGTCTCGATTTCTTTTTGAAGTTTTGCGTGATCGACGATATCTGAACTACCGAGTGGTTGTTCAATCATCATTAAGTTAAATTCATCGAGCGCTTTTAACGTTTCGACGTCATCTAACGTATATGCAGAGTTCGCGTCGACCATAAGTGGAATGTCTGGATAATGTTTACGGATGAGACGTACGTATTCAACATCTCGACCAGGTTTAATTTTTACTTTAATTCGTTTATATCCTTCGTTAACTTTCTCCTCGATTTTCGGAAGAATTGCTTCATCTGTTTCTTCTAACCCTAGAGAAATACCAACTTCGACTTTTGTTTTCTCGCCGCCAAGCACTTTATATAACGGTTCACCGATTTGTTTTGCGTATAAATCCCATACTGCAGTTTCAACACCAGATTTTGCCATGTTATTACGTTTAAATGGCTTAAAAATCTCAGTGACTTCTTTAGGATGACTCAATTCGCTTTGGATGAGTAGTGGACCAAAGTATTTCTTAATTGCAACGACTGCACTATCCATAAATTCTTCAGAATATAATGGGTCCTCTCCAGCCACACATTCTCCAAAACCGCTTAAACCATTTTCGTCGATGACTTCAACGATTGTCACGAAGCGGTCAATTTGCGTTCCAAAACTTGTGGTAAATGGAGTTTTCATTTCCATTTTTAACTTGTGAAGTTTAATTGTTTCGATATTCATAACGCATCTCCTTTAATTTATCGTCTAACGACGACAAAACCTTTGTTAAAGTTATAGTGTATACGTTATCATTATATCAAATACACTATTGAAAAGAGGATAAAAATGACTGAACCTGAAATAATTCAAACTGAAATTAATAAAATTTTTAAACACATTCATGCGCATCCTGAACTAAGTTTACAAGAAGTTCAAACAACACAGTATATTTTTAATTATTTACAAAAAAGAGGATTTTCACCGGTTAAATTTGAAGATTTTCCGGGGCTATATTGCGACATTGGGGATTTTAGTGAGAGTAGCGTAAAAATCGGTGTTCGTGCAGATATCGATGCGTTATGGCAAGAAGTAAATGGTGTCGAGCAGGCGAATCATTCGTGCGGACACGATGCACATACTGCAATGGTGATCGGCGCGATGTTAATGCTAAAAGACAACATGCCTGAAAATAAAGGCGTCCGTTTTGTATTCCAACCGGCAGAAGAAATTGGACTCGGCGCACAAAAGATAAATAAAACAGGTATTATTAACGATTTAGATTACATGTTTGGAATTCACTTACGTCCGATTGAAGAAGCAAAATCTGGCTATATTTCACCGAGTATTGAGCACGGTGCAACAGGTTCTATTGCATTTAAAATTATTGGTGAGGACGCTCACGGTGCACGACCACATTTAAACACGAACGCGATTGAAATTGGTTCAACAATCGTAGCGATGCTAGAAAACATCCATGTTAACCCAATGATTCCACACTCGATTAAAGTGACAAAATTCCATGCAGGTGGTCAGTCGTTAAATATTATCCCAGGTAGTGTGTCGATGGGTATTGATTTACGCGCGCAGACAAATAAAGTAATGGATAAAATAATCGATAAAGTGATGAACGTATTAAAAACGATAGAAGCGTTATATGACGTTGAAGTCGACATTGAAGAATCTCAAAAAATGGTCGCAAGCGAAAGCCATGAAGACGCGATTGACGTATTAAGAGAAGCAATTATAAGCACTGTAGGAGAAGAGTATTTAATCGATCCGATTATTACGAGTGGAGGAGATGACTTCCATTTTTACACGGTAGGGAATCCACACTTAAAAGGTGCGATGATCGGTCTAGGGTGTAATTTAACGCCAGGGCTTCACCACCCATATATGAAGTTTGAACATGATATGATGCCAGTAGGAGCACAAGTAATTTACGAAGCGATTATGAAAGTGTAAAGGAGAATTTCATGGATTTAACAGGTAAAACAGCAATAGTAACAGGTGGTAACGGAGGTATTGGCCTTGCAATCGCGAAGCGACTCGTTGAAGAAGGTGCGAACGTCACGATTACCGGCCGAAGTGAAGATAAACTACAATCTGCGTTAAAAGAATTAAATAGCGACCACGTACTCGCTCTAAAAACAGACGTTTCAAAATTTGATGAAGTAAAACAATTAGTCGATAAAACGAAAGAAAAATTCGGTGAAATCGATATTTATGTAAACAACGCAGGCCTTATGAAAAGTAGCCGAGTAACTGATGGTGACGTAAAGTCATGGGATAATATGATAGACACGAATATTAAAGGTGTTCTATACGGTGTTCACCACGTCGTATCTGATATGAAAAAAAGAGGAAGCGGACATATTATTAATACGACGAGTGTATCTGCACACGAAGTGACAAAACAAAGTACTGTATACTCCGCGACGAAAATCGCAGCACTCACAATTGGGCAAGGGTTAGAAAAAGAACTCGCGCATACTGGAGTGAGAGTGACGAGCATTTCTCCAGGTATGGTCGACACAAGACTTGCTGAAAATGTAAAGTCTGACCGTAAAAAATTAGAAGCAAGAGATATTGCGAACGCAGTCATTTATGCACTCACTCAACCAGATTATGTGAACGTCAACGAAATCATCGTTAGACCAGTATAATAAATAAAGCACTCCTTACGGAGTGCTTTTAAATTTTAATTATTCACTTCTATCTGCCATAAGTTCAGCTGCATCGAGTGTTCTAATATCGATACCTTTCATAGCTGCACCTAAGTCTTTCGCAAGTTCACCGATGAGTTTGTAGTCTTTATAGTTTTCAGTTGCTTGTACGATTGCTGATGCAAATTTTTCAGGGTCTTCAGATTTAAAGATACCTGAACCGACGAATACACCGTCCGCACCAAGTTCCATCATAAGTGCTGCGTCTTGAGGTGTTGCAACACCACCTGCTGCGAAGTTTAATACAGGTAAACGTCCGTATTCACGAATTGCACGTAATACGTCGATCGGTGCACCAAGTTCTTTACTAGCTGTCATTAATTCCGCTTCGTCTAAGTTTAAAATGTGCTCGACTTCTTTGTTCACTTGTCTCATATGTCTCACTGCTTCAACGATGTTACCAGTTCCTGGTTCACCTTTCGTACGTAGCATCGTAGCACCTTCACCAAGGCGACGTGCAGCTTCGCCTAAGTTTCTACATCCACAAACGAATGGCGTGTCGTATGTCCATTTGTCTAAGTGGTATTCTTCATCTGCAGGAGTTAATACTTCAGACTCATCGATATAGTCGACGTTTAACGCTTCTAACGTACGTGCTTCAGAGATATGTCCGATACGACCTTTCGCCATAACCGGGATAGATACTGCGTTTTGCACTTCTTCGATAATTGAAGGGTTTGCCATACGTGCAACGCCACCCATTTTACGAATGTCGCTTGGTACAGCTTCTAACGCCATAACAGCAACCGCACCAGCTTTTTCAGCGATCTTTGCTTGTTCAGCGTTAATGACGTCCATGATGACGCCACCTTTCATCTTTTGACTTAATTCTGATTCTAAATGTACATATGATTTACTCACTGTCATCCACCTTTTCTTTATTGATTAATTTCAGTGTAATTGATAATCTGATACTTATAAATACTCAAATCTATAATTAATTTAGGGGTCAGTTATGACATTATATTTAGAATTGTACGAGTCACTAAAGTCACAAATTATATCTGGTGATTATGAAACGGACGATAAACTACCGTCAAAGCGCCAGTTAGAAAAGCATTTAAACGTGTCGCAAACGACAATCGAACGTGCGTATGAATTACTGTTAGACGAAGGGTTTATATACTCAAAACCGAGAAGCGGATATTATGTCAGTAAGCTAGAAGTACTGCCAGTCGTCAGAAAAACACAAATAGAATCAGATGAAAAAACGATAGAACAAGACTATACATATTCGTTTGAAACGGCTCAAGTAGACTTAGAGCACTTTCCGTTTGATACGTTTCGTAAATTGTCCCGACAAGTGTTTGACGCGCCATATGAATATTTGTTAAATGAAGATTATAACGAAGGGTTATATGAGTTGCGTCAACAAATTGCGAAATACCTGTTTAATAGTCGCGGTGTATCGGCATCTCACGATCAAATTATTATCGGGTCGTCGACAAATCAGTTGATGGAATACGTCGTAAGGTTATTAAACAACCATACGTTTATGATCGAATCACCGAGTTATCCACCAGCAAAAATGGTATTAGAAAAGCATAGAATTGACTACATGACACTACCATTAGAATCAGACGGTATTAACATCGATGACGTTAAAAATAGTCATAGAGATGTGATTTTCATCACGCCAAGTCATCACTTTCCGACCGGTTCAGTGATGACGATTGAAAAGCGCACGCAACTATTAAAATGGGCATATGAAAAAGAAAATCGATATATTATCGAGGATGATTATGATTCAGAATTTCGTTATTTTAAAAAGCCATTACCTGCACTTCAAAGTTTAGATACGGAGTCACGCGTTATTTATATCAGTACGTTTTCTAAAGCATTATTTCCGATGCTTCGTATGGCGTATATGGTACTACCTAAACATTTAGTCGAAGATTTTCATCGGTTAAAATATAAAGAGTCGAATACAGTGCCGATTCATACGCAGCAAATCGTTGCGCTCTTTTTACGGAGTGGCCATTTCGACCGTCATTTAAATAAAATGCGTAATATTTATGAAAAGAAAATTACGTACATTATGAAGCGTCTAAAACCATATGAGACTGAGTTAACTGTAAGTGGTGAACAAGCGGGCATGCATTTTGTGTTAACAGTAACGAACGGCCGAACGTTAGATGATTGCTTAAAACGTGCGAAGACACGCGATTTAAAAATTGAGCCGATGAAAACATACGATAAAAATCATACAGATGTATCGTTTGTGATTGGCTTTGGTAGTATCCCTTTCAGTCAACTTGAAAGGCATATGGACTTATTAATAGATTCACTAACCCTTTAGATATACTTATTATTAGTTTATCTTTAAATGTCATGGTATCATCGAAATAGAGAGTGTATCGGAGGAATTACAAAATGAGATTAGCACGTTTTATCGGTTTAGGTTTAAGTTCACTATTAGTACTCAGCGCATGTTCGAATGACGAAAAGGAAGAAAAAGAAGTTGTCGAAGAAGAAACGACAACAACTGCTGAGAACGAAGAGGTAACTGAAGAAGTTAAAATAAATGACGAGACTTTACAAAAAGTCGTCGACAAATCAAACGAGGTTGATTCGTATCATACATCGTTAGCTGTGGATGCGGAATTAGATGAAGAAGTCGAAGAGACAATGAACCTCGAGGTCGATTATGTGGATGGGAACCCACCGGAAATTGCGTTAAAGTCTTCTGACGTTTTAAGAACGATCTCTAAAGATGGTCGTACGTACTTTAATAACGATGAAGAGTGGGTAGAAATTACAGATTCTATCGACGAAGGTTCGTTATTTAGAGTGACGTATCAAAAGCTAGTGAATACGTTAATGACCGTTAAAGACGAACTAGAAAAAGAAGAAGTCGACGGAAATTATGTATATAAATTTAAAGGTCAAAATCAAAATATATATCATGCGATAGAAAAACTGTTACACATGAACTTAGGAGAAGTCGATGTATCGAATCACGATATCGAATTAGAGTTTGTTGTCGACGAAGAGTATTTCATTCGTTCAATGATTTTTAATATTGCGATTGAAGATGAAGAAGGTACTGTAAACCTTAAAGGTGAAAGCACATTCGATTCGTTTAATGAAATCGATGGAATCGAAGTGCCAGAAGAAATAGAGTAAAAGACTAGCCGAGGCTAGTCTTTTTTAGACTTCAATATCTTTTAAATATAATTCGATAAAGTCTCTATTTTCTTCTAAGAATGGTGGTAGGGATAACTTCTCCCCAAGTGTTTCAATTGGTTCGTCGACAGTAAATCCGTTCGTGTGAACTGCGAGTTCAACGACGATATTTCCTGGTACGTTAATATAGAGTGACGTGAAGTAGTAACGGTCGACAATACCGGAATTAACGTAATGTTCATCGTTTAAAAGATGTTCTAACTCTTTTAACTCATCGATACTATCGACATTTACTGCAAAATGATGCACACTCCCGTAACCTTGTTGCTCCATCATCGGTGAGCGGTTTTCTTTAACGTAAATGCGGTCATCACCGATTTTAATGACAGTATCATCTTGATTTTTAAAGTCTTCATCAACTATTCCACCGAGTAGTTTTAGCGCTTCAGTAAATGCTTCTTGGTACTGCACTGTAACTTCCACACCGTGAATACTCGTAATACGATATTTTTCATCGATTTCGCCGTTGTTACCAAAAGGTGCCGTGTCTTCTTCAACAGGATCCACGATTAACATCATACGCTGGTTTTCAACGTCGTAAAATTTAAGTGCATCTTTACCACTATATTTAGAAATCCCTTCATGACGGATGTTAAAAGAATTGAAGCGGTCTTCAAAAAACTGTAACGCTTCGATTGATTGGACTCTAAAAATAGTCATCGTGATTGCATTTGTCCCATAGCGAACTGGTTGAGAATTTTTAATCTCGAAAAAAGTCATGTCCGTACCGATAGATCCTATTTTGTCTGCATAAAATAAATGGTACATAGATGTATCATCTTGATTGACTGTTTTTTTCACACGACGTAGTCCTAAAATTTTTGTAAAGAAATGGTTGTTGTACTGAATGTCTTTGGTGATTGCAGATACGTGGTGCATTTGATTAATCATATTCATCATCCTTTGGAATTCTTTAAAATAATTATAAGTCATTTATTATGAGTGTTTAGCTTTTTTGTCTTATCATAATAGTATTGGGAGTGAAAATATGAAACACTTATTTATTAAAGAGAAAAACAATTCAGAAGAAACATTAATTCTCCTTCACGGTACCGGTGGACGCGAGACAGATTTGCTCGATATCGCAGCAACGGTAAATAGTGAAGCTAATATACTAGCATTTCGTGGTGACGTACTAGAAGGTCAACAACTTCGTTACTTTAAACGTATTCATCCTAAAAAATATGATGAAGACAGTTTAAAAAATGAAGGTCAAAAGTTATACGATGAAATTAAAAAATTATTTGAATTATATGACTTAGACTTAAATAAAGGATTTATTATCGGATATTCTAATGGCTCAAATATTGCCAGCCACATATTATTAAACTATCCGTTACCTATATTTGGTGCATTTTTAATGCATCCAGCTTACTATTCAGAACAAATGGCAGACATAGATTTAAGTCATTTAAATGTGTTAATTACAGCTGGAGCAAGAGACTTTAAGACGCCAGCTGGTGATGCGTTTAAAGTAAAGCAATTATTTGAAGAACGAAATGCAAACGTACAAATTGAACTCACCGATGGTGGTCATGAAATACATTCGGACGAACTGATGCAAGGTCATGTATTTTATATTCAAAAAAGAAGCGCATTATAAGTAATGCGCTTCGAAATATTGTGCGAGACCTTCTTCTTCGTTCGTAAATTCTGTTTTGTCATCGCTAAGGTCTCTAAGGTCTTTTAACTCTTCAATCGCATGTTTCATTGCAACAGATTTCCCTGCGACTTTAAACATTGGGATATCGTTCATACTATCTCCGAATACGTGAATGTCGGATAAATTAATATTAAAGTGTTGAGCAAGTACCGTGAGACCTGTACCTTTATCTACACCAGGAACCATAATTTCAGAGTTATGCACCGCTGTTTGATAGAGTGCATATTTTGTGTTGTTGTCTGAATTTTGATCGAGTGTATTATAAAACTTCTTGATTTTATCTTTATAATTACTAAAGAAATATAGTTTAATAACGTCTGTTAAATCGATCGTATCTACCCACTGATTACTGTCTGTAATACTTCGGCTTGCACCGATTGTTTCGTACGCGAGTACATCTTCTTCAGGTGGATGAAGTAAATCTTCTAACGCGTATTCTTTATCTTGTAAAAATGTAAACGGCCCGTCGTTTGTCGTATTGACTTCGTAATAGACATTTTGTTCTCTTGCGATAGAAATGACTTCTTCAATCGTTTCTTTTTTAAACGTCGAACTTCTTAGCACTTGACCTTGAGCAACAACAACAACGCCACTTGCTGCGACGTATCCATCGACCGGTAAATCCTTAGGTAGCTTGGACGATAATGATTTCATTGAACGGCCGGTTGCAATAAAAATGAGTATACCTTTTTCGTGCATGTTGTGAATGGCTTGTTCTAATCTTTTGCTAAATTTACCGTCATTCGTTAGAGCGGTACCGTCTAAATCGATTGCGACTGCCTTCATATTGAAAGCCTCCTATTATTTTAATTCAATGTTTAATTTGTCTAACACATATTGCGGCACGAAGAAACGTGCAGTTTTTAACGGGTCTACAACTTGGTTGATTTCTGTTTGACCGACTAAACTCATTAACATCGTTAGTTCTGGTAGTGTTAATGTCGTTCTTGGTTCTAATATATTTTGAATCATGATTTGAACCGAACGGTCCACTGCCTCGTCTAAAATTTCGTGAGACACAAATTGATAAATGCCTTCATCGTTTACTAAAATTGGATGTTCAGTTTGAACATTTTCAGCTTTTTCTAAAGTCACTGTCACTGATCCTTCAACTTCAAGACCTGAAACTGAAATTTCCCCGTCGCCCATTGCTCCGTGTAAATCTCCTAGGCCAAATAACGCACCGTCGTGATAGACAGGTAAGTAAAGCGTCGCGCCAGTTGTAACTTTCACAGAGTCCATATTACCACCGTGCGTATCTGGTGTGCCGTTGTTGATTGCTTCATCTTTCGGTGCGACACCGATCACTCCAACCATTTTGTTAATTGGAATTTCAATGTCGTTAAAGAGGACAGTATCATCTTTAATGTCGAGCACTTTAATCGTCGGTTCGTGTAAATATTTACCCATCACACCAGCATCAGGTACTGTTACCATGACACCTTTATTACCTATTTCAATATCCTGAATCGTAACTTTTAAAACGTCCCCAGCTTGAATCCCATTAACGTAAATAGGCCCAGTTGCCGGGTTCATTTTATCCCAATCGAGTGCGTCAAATGCGTAATCTTCATCTTGAATTTGATTCGTAAAACAGTCGAGTGTGTCAATTTTAACAGTATCACCAACATCTACAGTTAACTTCGGTTTGTTATCTTTAGACATGTGATAAAAATAATGTTCGTTAGAAAGATGTTTCATCTAAAAATCCTCCTTAAATAATCAGTAATCAACTTCATTGTTACAAATAAACGAGAGCTTGTCTATTTAACTGATAAACAGACAAAGTGAGTGCAGAAAGTATAAATGTTACTATAGAAGTAGCATTAAAAAGGATGGGATACGATGAATTTAGAAATAAGAAAACCGAAAATTGAAGACGCAGAGTCAATCATTGAACATAAAATTAAAGTAACAAAAGAAAATCCAGACACACTCGCAACAGCGATAGAAAATCAGGAACCAGACTTAGAAGATCAAATAAACAAAATAAAAAACATCGGTGAAAACGACTTAAAACTCGTTGCAGTTGATGGTGACAAAGTGATTGGAATCATTAATATGTTCCACGATCATCGACATAAATTCCGTCATATTGGACAATTTGGGATTAGTGTTCAACAAGAATACGCAGGACACGGTATCGGAAGCAAACTCATTCAAAAAGTCGTCGATTTCGCGACAGAAAACGATAAGATCGAAAAACTAATCCTCACAGTATTTGGTAACAACGACGGCGCGATCAAACTATACGAACGATTCGGATTCGAAAGTGAAGCAACACTAAAAGATCAAGTCAAACTAAACAACGACAGCTACACAGACCTCATTTATATGTCAAAATGGGTGAAGTAGAGAGATCAATTGCTAAAAAGTATATACATGTATATACTTAATTTAGGAGATGATTTTTATGAGCAACATAAAAACCAAAACAAAATTAGTGCAATGGGGAAACTCAAAGGCTACGCGACTGCCTAAAGAAGTGATTGATACACTGAATATCCAAGTAGATCAGAGTATTCAAGTAGAGGTAATTGATAATTCAATAGTTATGACTCCAGTTAATGAGGCTCCTAATTCTATCCATGATTTATTTAAAGATTGGAAAGATGATGGAATCAGGTCCGAGGAGCTAGATTGGGGAGAATCAAAAGGAGCTGAATTAAACTGGTAAATAATATAACACAGGGCGACATAGTGTATGTAAATTTTAATCCTAGTAAAGGACATGAGCAAAAATTTCATCGTCCAGCTCTAGTTATTAGTCATGATAAAGTTAGGGATATGAGTGGGATATCTATAGTAGTTCCAATTTCAAATACAAAACGTGAATATCCTTTATATCATGAATTAAAGACCACTAAGAAAATAACAGGAAAAGCTCTATTAGATCAAAGCCGAGCACTCGATCTAAAATCAAGAGGTCTCACACAGTCAAAAGTAGTCGAGAGAGTTTCAAAGAGAGAACTAAAAGAGCTTATAGAAACTTATAAATTAATCTTTACCGTTGATTGATTTACCTTTCAGGAGTTTTCTAACAATTTCGAAAAAGGGTTGTCAAATAGCTCTATGTGGTATACGATTATTTTAAATTGAATATTAAATATCCAGAGAACTCGAGGGATTTGGCCCAGTGACAGTTCAGCAGCGGGCTTTTTAAGTACTGTGCTAATTCCAACGAGCAGATGCTTGACAGATATCATTACAAACCATTTGCTTATTTTAGTAAATGGTTTTTTATTTTGAGGAGGAGTTTCCATGAGTCATATTGAATTGAAGGGCGTTAGTAAGACTTACGATGTCAAAGGTAAGTCTGTTGAAGCGGTTAAAACGACGGATTTATCGATTCGCTCAGGTGAGATTTTTGGACTAATCGGCTTTAGTGGCGCAGGTAAAAGTACGCTACTACGCCTCATTAACTTACTTGAAGTGCCGACAACGGGTGACGTCATTGTCGGTGACGATAATTTAACAAAACTTTCTAAAGATAAACTACGTGTTAAACGTCAAAAGATCGGAATGGTGTTTCAGCATTTTAATTTAATTAACAGTAAAACAGTTGCTGAGAACATTAAGTTTGTTTTAAAAGCAGCGAAATATCCGAAAGAAAGAATGGACGCACGAGTGGATGAGTTGTTAACACTCGTCGGACTTTCAGATAAAAGAGATGCGTTACCTAAAAATTTAAGTGGGGGACAAAAACAGCGTGTCGGTATTGCACGTGCACTTGCAAATGATCCAGAAGTTTTACTATGTGACGAAGCGACGAGTGCGTTAGACCCTGAGATTACAAAAGAAATTTTAAAGTTATTAAAAGAGATTAATAAAACACTCGGTCTCACGATTGTTTTAATTACGCATGAAATGGAAGTCATAAAAGAAATTGCACATCGCGTTGGAGTCATGTCTAACGGAGAAATCATTGAAGTAGACGATGTTTATAACATATTTAGTAATCCGACACATGAAGTGACGAAAGGTTTCGTTCAAGAAATTTATAACTTCCAAGTGCCACCACATATTAAGACAACAAACGAAAACCGAATCATTACGTTAAAATTCGCAAAAGATACAGCAGAAGAAAACCATTTAAATCAGCTGTATAAACTATTTGATTTAAACATTAGTATTTTAAACGGTCGCATCGAATATATTAACGGCGATCCACTCGGTTTACTTATGTTACAAGTGAGTGGTGACGAAGCGGAAATCGGAAGTTTTTTTAAACATATCGATGACAGAATCGGATTAGAGAGGGCTGAGATTTATGGATAAGTTAGATATTATACTACCGCTACTGTACCGCTCATTTTTAGAGACGGTATTAATGGTGTCTATTTCAATTTTCTTTGCGGTATTAATCGGTTTACCACTTGGAATTTTACTTTTCATAACGAGCGAACGTCAGTTATTTAAAGTGAAGTCGCTAAACGTCATACTCGGGTTTATTGTAAACGTGATTCGTAGTTTTCCGTTTATCATTTTAATCGTTGCGATTATGCCGTTTGCTACGTGGTTAGTAAATGCGTCACACGGACCAGTATTTGCGTCAGTTGCGTTAAGTATCGCAGCGATTCCATTATTTGCAAGACTCGCAGAGTCGAGTTTTCATAGTATCGATAAAGGTGTCATTGAAGCGTGTATCGCTGGAGGCGCACCGTTATCACAGATTATTTTTGACGTGTTAATACCAGAATCAAAACGAAGTTTAACTCAAGCGATAACGTTAACGATTATTTCAATCATTGCATTTAGTGCGACAGCTGGAGTTGTCGGTGGTGGAGGTATAGGTGACCTCGCAATCCGCTACGGATATTACAGATACGATACGTTCGTCATGTTAATCACTGTCGTATTATTAATCGTTATCGTACAACTCGTTCAATGGATTGGTGACTTTTTAAGTCAGAGAGAGGGGTAAAACTATGCGTGGAATTATTACATTTTTAGCAGGATGTTTAGTCGTCATCGGTATTTCATCTTATTTATTGAGCGACAAACAAGGTGAAGTCATTACGATCGGTGCGACGAGTGGACCATTTACAGATATGGTCGAAAAAGCGATACGACCTGAATTAGAAGAGATGGGGTATACGGTGAAAGTCGTTGAATACTCTGACTGGATTCAACCGAATACAGCACTCGCGAATGGCGATATAGATGCAAACCTGTTTCAAAATATTACGTTTATGAATAACTATAATGAGAAAAACGATGAGAATTTAATTGATTTAATACAAGTGCCAACTGCACCGATGGGATTATATTCTGGTAAATATAAGTCGTTAGACGATATAGAACAGGGTAGTGAAGTCGCGTTACCACCAGACCCAGTAAATATGAGTCGTGCATTTATGGTGTTAGAAGATTCGGGGTTAATCGAACTAAAAGAGGGTTATGATATGTTTGATATCACAGAAAATGATATTATAAGTAATAAGATGAACCTCAAGTTTGTTTATCAAGATGCGGGGCAACTTCCGAGAAGTGTGGATCAAATTGGTTTATCACTCGTACCAGGGAACTTTGCTTTAGCGAGTAACATGAAGTTAGAAGATGCACTTATATTAGAAAATATGTCAGAATACTTTAGAAATAGAATCGTCGTTAACGATGACCTTGCATCAGATAAGATTCGTGAAGATTTAATAAAAGCCGTACAATCGGAAGGATTCAACAAAGTAATCGACGAGGAGTTCAAAGGTTTTGACAAACCGGAGGATGATTAACAAATGGCAAACAAACGTTTAATGCAGTTAGAAGGAGACTTCTTTATGTCTCTACGTAAGCGTCTAGAAAAGATTAAACTGGGCGACAAACCATTACTCAATATGTCAATCGGTGTACCGGATGGTCGTACGCCAGATCACGTACTAGAAAACGTGAAGGAAACGATAGACGACATTCAAAACCACAAATACGCAGGTGTTAACGTTCGCGAAAACTTAATGCAAGCTGTTAAAGACTTTTATAAAAGACATTACGATGTCGAGTTAGAAGATGAAAACATCGCACTATTATACGGTTCAAAAAATGCAATCATTAACTTCCCAAGTCTCTTTATCGAGCCAGGAGAAGGGGTATACGTGCCAAATCCTGGATATATCGACTATGTACCAGGAGTAAAACTAGCGAATGGTGAAGTATATGATTTACCGTTACTAAAAGAAAATGATTTCTTACCGGACTTTGATAATTTAGATGAAAAAGAATTAGACAACGCACGTTTAATCATTTTAAACTATCCATCAAACCCAGTCGGTGCAGTTGCGACAAAAGAGTTTTTCGATGAAACAGTCGAAAGATTTAAAGATACGGACATTATGCTGATCAACGATTTCGCGTATGCTGCATTCGGATTTGAAGGAAAGCCACCGAGCATTCTTGAAAGTGACAAAAACTTTGAAACGTCGATGGAATTTTTCTCATTATCAAAAGCGTTTAACATGTCTGGATTCCGAGTAGGATTTGCGGTCGGTAACAAAGATATGGTCGGCGCGCTGAATTTATATCAGTCGTTTGCACATGCAGGAATGTGGGGTGTTCAACAAGAAGCTGCCGCAACGGCGTTAAACGAATCCGATGAATTCTTATTAAAGCAAAACGAAATATTTAAACGTCGCCGTGACAAATTCGTGTCAGGACTTCGTGAAGTCGGTATCCCGTTAAATGATATTAACGGTGGTATGTTTGGATGGGTCGAAGTACCAAAAGGCTTTAATAGTGAGTCGTTCTTTGAATATCTATTAGAAGAACAGTCGATTATGGTCATTCCAGGATTCCCGTTCGGATCACTTGGTGAAAACCGAATTCGTGTATCACTCGCAATTGCAGATGAAGAGTTAGATGAAGTCGTCGAGCGATTCCAATCAATCAGTCATTTATGGAAAGAGTAGAAATGTAACGAATTAGTCAAAAATGACTGTTAAATGAAGTAGTAGTCATGTTACAGTGAACGTACGAACAATGAGGGGAATTAGTATTATGATGAAAAATTGGCAAGTCATAATTTATGCATTTGTAGGTGCATTATTTACTGGTGGAATTATATTTTCAATTACGAGCGTAATTACGCAAGAAAATCCACTCAGTTACGTCCTAATATTTGCATTATTGTTAGTACTATTCATTCTATTTACACTGTTACTATTTTCATATAAAAAACACCGTCCGAGTGTAGAAGACATGACAGACGACCGTGAATAATCACGGTCGTTTTTTTATTTCTTTGGTGTAGTTGTTTTAATTGTCAACGTAATGAGATGTCCTTTAATGTAAAAGTAATTTGAGTTAAATAGTTTTTCATCTTTTAATGCAAAATGGATTTGCGTCCAATCAGTTCCGTATATGTTAACGCAAATGCTCTAATCGTTAAATATAAGTAGCATGCTTTAACAGAAAAGCAATTTGCGTTAAATAGTTTTTCATCTTTTAATGCAAAATGGATTTGCGTAAAAGGGATAGTCCGTACGTTGACACAATTCTCGTAATTGTCAACGTAATCAGACACTCGTTTACACAAATGCGTTTTGCGTAAAATAAAGCTATAACGACGCACCCTCACCAAATAAAAAGACCGTAGTTTCGAACTCTTATGAGTCGTTAACTACGGTCTTTTTATTAGCTTAAAATTAAATCTGTCAGTTCTTCTTTTGATAAATTACCGAAGTAATAGTTTAAATCGATTTCTGCTAATCGTTCTAATAGATCTTCTCGTTTCACTTTTGTGCCGATTAAGTGCGCGCTTACGTCGTCGATTTGTCCTTGGCCGAAGAAGTCACCGTAGATTTGGCATTTGTCGATACGACCTTCGACGATTTCTAAACTGATATCGATCGTTCCAGCAGTCGTACGGCCATCTCTTTGATAACTATAGTTTGGAGAGTTACCATAGTTCCAGTCCCAGTTTTTATATTTCTTTTCGACGAGTTCATCGATTTTCTGCCAGTCTTCGTCAGTTAGTTCGTAGCGTTTTGCTTCATCTACAGATTGAATATTGAGAAGTTCTTTAATGATGAGGTCTTTAAATTCATCTGTCGTAACATTTTGAAGTTCTGGTTTTAAATGTTCGCGAATGCTCGTTACGCGACTTCTTACAGATTTAATACCTTTTGATTCGATTTTCTTTTGATTCGGATTTAATGACTCAAGCATACGTTCAGGGTGAATGTCGAGTAGTAGAGAGAAACCACCGTATACGCGTCCGTTTGATTTTGTCATCGCTGCACCAGATACTTTTTTACCGTCGATTAAAAGATCGTTTCTTCCGCTTTGCTCGACATTTTTAACTCCGAGATTTTTCAGGGCTTGAATGACAGGAGCGTACATTTTCTTGTAGTCACCGTATATTCTACTGTCTTCAGGGATTAAGAAACAAACGTTTACTGCACCTTCATCGACGAGTACTGCTCCGCCTCCAGTGTCACGGCGTACGACGATAATGCCGTTTTCGTCTAAATATTCTTGGTTCACTTCTGCACGAGCGTTTTGGAAACGTCCGATTTCAATTTTAGGTTGGCAATAATACGGAAATATAATTCCTTCATCTAAAAATATATTTTCATTGACATATACTTGCATTGCGAGTGCGTATGCACCGTCGTCTACATATTTTCCGTTACGAAATGGTTCAATTAGATACATGTTGTTGCTCCTTTAAAATGTGATTTGCTTTGACAATCGTCGTTTGAATATCATCTGTTAAAGCGATCGACTGCTCTTTAATATCATCAGGAATTCGGTATGATTTTTGGTTCATCGTAACAAATTTAGCGTCTTTATTTTGACGTGTGAATCGCCAAAACGGATGTTTGATAAACTGCGGCGTCGTATAGCCGACACCGATTTCTAAATAGATGACTTTTCCGGATTTATGCTCGTTAAGAAACGCTTCGTATCGCGCTTTTTGCTCGAAGAAGTGTGGACTTTCAACCATGCCTTTTTCGGCGTTACGTTTGTTAATTTCTAACTTTGCGTTACATTTTGGACAAAACGGAAATAGGTCGTATGGTACTTTCATATCTTGTTGTTGTTCGACCATTTTTAACATCATTTCGTCATCTCGGTACGTCTCGTTATGGCAAAACTGACTACACTGCATTAACGCATATTCACCTTGATAGTAGAATACTTTATCCATATCATAGTCTGCTTTATAAAAAGCGTTATCTGCGTTTGTCGTAATGACAAAGTACGGTGTATGTTCGAGCATTTCTTTAAGTGCTACATACGATTTACCGACCGGTTGATCGATATAATTTAGCTTGACGAAGCGACTTTGAAACGCCCAATACTCTTCAGTCGTCGGAAAGTCAAAAAGACTCGCTTGTAACATGTCGAACCATCCGTACTTTTCAATAAAATCTGGAAAGTTCTTTTTAAAACGGTCACCGACGTATGTAAAGCCGTCTGAAGCGGACATCCCAGCACCGACGCCAACGACGACAGCGTCTGCATCTTTTATAAGAGAAGCGAGTGTTTCACTGTCTGAATGTGTGTTGTAGTTCCAAGTAGACATAGCATTTCCTTTCTAACGTAATATGTTGTTGTATATCATTTCATCTTCATCGGAAAATACGTTAAAGATGACTTTTAAATTAGAGTTTGTTTCTTCTAAATAATCTTTGACTGTGTGTGTCGCAATTTCAGCTGCGAGTAGTTTAGGGAAACGAAATACACCTGTAGAAATGCTACAAAACGCGACGCTCTCTAAATTATGCTGATCCGCAAGTTTAAGGACACTTAGATAACATTGTTTGAGTAAATCTTGCTGCATTTTTGAAGGTGCGTCTCCTTTAATATACGGACCAACTGTGTGAAATACGTATTTTGAAGGTAAGTTGTAAGCATTCGTTATTTTCGCGCGACCGACCGCTTCTTTACGGCCTTGTGCTTCCATAATTTCGTGACATTCATAGCGTAGTTGAATCCCGGCTTTCGTGTGGATGATATTATCAATACACGCGTGTCCCTTTATAAAACAGCCGAGTAAATCAGCGTTCGCGGCATTCACAATACCGTCGACAGCGAGTGTTGTTATATCACCTTTAAACATATAGATTTGTCTTTCGACTTCTTCTAAATCTTTAAGATGAACAACCGTATCGTTAAATGACTTTAAAAACTCATCTTGAATGCGTAAATATTTCTCAGGTAAAGGCTTTGGTTTACGCACGTTGACGAGTTCACGGTATAACGTAAATGCATGTTCAAAATCTCTCGCAGCTGTATGTGCTAAGTTTTTTTCATCTTGTAAATAATATATTAAATCATTTACTTCGTTTAGTGTCATAACATAAAACCCTCTTTACTAGAAAAAAGCTTACAATTAAAAATTGTAAGCGATCTAACATTATTGTGCGTCGTCTAACGCATTAAATGCATCTTCATCGACGTCTGTCAGTTTTACAACCCAGCTTTCGTTTGCGTCTGAAGCGTTTAAAATTTCTGGTGTGTCGATTGCTTTTGTATTTCGTTCAACGACTGTCCCAGCAAGTGGTGACATTAAGTCTAATACTGTTTTAGAACCTTCTAATTCAAGTAGTGAGTCGCCTTTTTTAACGACGTCCTCTTTACTGAATTGAACATATCCAACTGTTCCGATATCATCTTGAAGTTCAGGCGTTAACACTAAAGTATAAGTGTCTCCATCTTTATCGATCCATAAGTAGTTTGCTGTTTTTCTCATAAAAAACATCCTTTCTAAATTTTCGAATTTATAAATTAAATGCCTCGTGTATTAACGTGAGTGCATGTTTTCTATTGTTAAATCCTGGCATTAGCGGAATGATGAGTAATTCATCAGCTGAAAGTTCGTTTTGAATATCCAATAGCTTTGCTTTTACCGTTTCTTTTGACCCGACGACCATACGTGTCCGGTTGGCTTTCATACGCTTCAGTTCATCATCTGTATAATCATAGGCTTTCGCTGTTTCTACAGATGGGAAGTATTCGAACTCGTTAAAGTTATTTTTACCGAGTAGCCATACGTCTAAAGCATTCGCGAGTGTCTCGGCTTTTTCATCCGTATCTGAGATGACGACGAAAACTGCTGCAATAGTGATAGGTGTTTCGTTCGTTTTTGACGGTTGAAACATTTCTTTAAATTGCTTTATTGCCCGTCGTCCAGTTGGTATTTTATCGGTAGATGCATACGGAAATAACCCGAAAATATACCCGACACCGAGTTTCGCTGCGAGTTTCGCTGAACGTTCACTCGTACTTAGCATCCACATAGAAGGCGCTGAAGAAGTTTCAGGGTGAACGGTAATGTTTGACGCATTAGTTAAATGTTGTTGCAACGTATCGATATGATGTTCGTAGTCAAAATCAGCTTTTTTCGTATCCATTGCACGTTGTATTTTAGCTGTACCGAACGTATTACCAAAGCCTAAGTTCACACGTCCACAGTGAAAAGCTTCTAACATACGAAAGTTTTCTGCAACTTTTAACGGACTGTAATGCGGCAACATAACACCAGCTGAACCAATTTGAATGTCGTTTGTTTCATCGAGTAGTTTCATCATCAATAGTTCTGGTGAACTGCTTGCAAATGATTTTACATCGTGATGCTCTGCGACGAAGAATCGACTGAAATTTAATGCTTCAGCATGTTGAGCGAGTTCGATTGCTTCTTTCACTGCAGTTACTGCATCTTTCTCTTCATCGATCACTGCGTAATCAAGGACGCTTATTTTAACGATGATGATCAATCCTTTTAAATTAAAATTAATGTATGAAGCATATATAATTATAGTCGCACTGAATTTTATAGTCAAAGAAAGCATATGGTATGCTAGAATGACAAACTTACAATTAAAGGGGTAAGAAAATGAACGAAAAATACGAACCGCTATTTGAACCATTTCAACTGCCGAATGGTGACGTCATTGATAACCGTTTTGTATTGTCTCCAATGATTACAAATTCATCGACTAAAGACGGGGAAGTAACGACTGAAGATGTCTTATATCACGAACGACGCAGCAAGTCTGCGCCGATTCTCGTAACAGGGGCTGCGTATATCGAACCGTACGGTCAACTATTTGAATACGGGTATAGCGTTGCAGATGATAAAAAAATTGAAGGATTAAAAAAACTCGCGCAAGCGATGAAACAGTCTGGTGGAAAAGCGATATTACAACTCACACATGCTGGACGTTTTTCTAACCAAGCAATTTTAGATTTAGGCGTCGTTTATGGACCGAGTTTGATGGAGTTAAATGTGCCAGTAAAACACCAAGTGTTGCCGATGTCTAAACGTAAAATCGACATGGTGATTGATAATTACCGCGAGGCAACTAAGCGCGCAATTGAAGCGGGATTTGATGGTGTTGAAGTATCAGCTGCACAACGATTACTCATTCAAACATTTTTCTCTAAATTTTCAAATGAGCGTGACGACGAATATGGTAGTAAAACGTTAGAAGACCGATCAAGATTTGGTTTAGAAGTATATCAAGCTGTTGCAGATGTTATTGAAACTCACGCGCCAAAAGACTTTATGCTCGGCTTTAGAGGGACACCTGAAGAAACAAGGGGTAGTGACGTCGGTTATACAGTTGAAGAGTTTTTACAATTCGTAGATGCACTCGAATCTATTCGACCGCTCGACTATTTAGCAATCGCAAGTTGGGGTCGAAACATTTATAAAGCGACGGTCCGTGCACAAGGTGAAAACGAAGGTGAATACGTCAATAAGATTGTCTATGATCACGTGAAAGGGAAAATCCCACTCATGGTTACTGGAGGTATTAACACGCCAGAAAAAGCACTAGAAGCATTACAATTTGGCGATATGGTCGGAATGTCGAGCCCATTTATTACCGAACCAGATTTCGTAAATAAGTTAAAAGCAGGTCACGAATCAGATATTACACTTCAGTTTGAGATTGACGAGTTAGAAGACTTAAAAATTCCACGTGCAGCTTTTAAAGACATCGTTAGAATGATGGATTACGGCGAAGGGCTACCAAAAGAGACGCGCGATGAGTTAAGACGTATGGCAGAAGATAAAGAATAAGAAATTTCTTGGGAAATATTTAATCTACACGAAAGTAGGAGTCGTATGGAGCTATCCATTGAAAAATTAACCGTTCAATTTAATACGTTTTTGCTCAATATCAATGAACTTCATTTTAATGATGGGTTAAATATCATTATCGGGGGTAACGGTAGTGGGAAAACGACGCTTTTAAATGGTTTAATCGGCTATCAATATAGTGAGAGAGATGTATTGTTTAACGATGCACCGTTTCATTTAAAAGAGCACGTCACATATATCCCGCAACTTTTAAATCGCCCTGACATGACAGTTAAAGACTTCGCCGAGTTAACGAGTCAAAAAAGTAGCGATGATTTACTGAAACGTTTTTCTTTATACGATTTAAAAGATACATCTGTATCTCATATTTCGGGTGGGGAGTTTAAGCGTGCGGTATTTGTCCAAGCAGTGTTAGAAAATAAACCGATACTTATCTTCGATGAACTTGAAGAAGGACTCGACGTCAAATATAAAAAAGAGATGTTTGACTATATAAAAGAATTATCAAAAGAAAAAATCGTTATTATGAACGTGCATGATCTCACGCTCGTATTACAATATGCAGATAAAGTAATCGGAATGAAAAAAGGTGAAGTCGCATTTACGACTTCACCAGAATGTATCACAGAATATAATTTAACGAATATCTTTAACGTACCACTCGAAATTATTGAGTATGGCCGTAAGCGACTTATTGTTTTGTAACTAAAATCGCACCGATTGCACCACTATATTCACCGTTTTCGATGATGTGTGGTTTTATTCCTTTTAGTGAACCGTAACTATGGATAACTGACTGCATGACGTCGTTATCTTTTAACGTCGAACCGATGAGCACTAGATCGTTCGTTTTAAATCCTTGAGCGAGCGTTACACCAAATGAAATCGCACCTTCAGCGACCATCCCGATGACAGAAGCGAGTTTATCTGCATCTGTAGCAGTCGTATGATGGTGTGGTTCAACGCGTGCAAAGTTACTTGCAGTTAGTTCCGGCGTTAACGGTTTTGGAACAGGACCGTCTTTAAAAATATGTTTTACTTTTAAGTCTAACGTATCACGGTTTCCTTGTTTTGCTGTTTCTACAATTTCCTCAAACGTCTCATAACCTGTAAGTAGTTGTGATAACCCCATTAACGTACCACCACCGATACCAGTACCACCGACGCGGCGCTGAGTGTTATTTTCGACGACGTGAAAACTTGTTCCCGTTCCGATGTTTAAGTAAGCGAAGCGATCTAAAGGTATATTTTGTTGCTCCATTAAATATGTCAGACCAGTAAACGCTGCGTCGAATTCAATTTGTAAATGCGACTCGTGCTTCACATGTTCTGATATGTATACACTGCCGCCTCCAGTTAAGTATAGTGTGACGTCTTCTTCGTCGTTTAGCTCTTGAATGAGCATATCTACTTCAGTCGTTGGACGGCTACTATATTCATATGTACCATCGTCATACATTTTGACGACTTTCGTTAACGTACCACCCGCATCAATTCCTATTTTCATCGTTATCCTCCATATAAAATAAACTTAGCACCCTCTATTATATGGGTGCTAAGCAATTATTGTAAACTATTAAAATTGTTTATGTTCTTCTTTTGCGTTGTCACTGTGTCGGCGTCTTGCGAGTGCTTTGTTTGGCTCTCTTCGCATACTCTTAATAACACTAAATATCATTAAGATAAGAACGATCGCAAACGGTAGACCAGCGAGTAAGCTTGCTGCTTGTAAACTTGTCAGTCCACCAGCTAAAATCAGTGCGACTGTTAATACTCCGAGTAATACTCCCCATAACACTTTCATGCGTATCGGTGGATTTTCAGTATCACCAAGACTCATTCCAGATACGATAAACGTTGCAGAGTCTGCAGACGTTACTAAGAATAAGAAGATGAGTAAAATCGCAACGATTGACGTTAACGTTGTAAATGGCATCGTATTTAATAACTCAAATAATGCGCGTGTTTCATCTTGTTGAACGATTGACGCGATATCTGTGTTTTTAAATAAGTCAGAGTAAATCGCAGTTCCTCCGAGGGCACCAACCCATAAGAATGATAAAATCGGTGGGACGATTAAAATACCAGCGACGTATTCACGAATCGTACGACCACGTGATACACGTGCGACGAATGAACCGATAAATGGACTCCAAGCAATTACCCATGCCCAGTAGAATACTGTCCATCCTCTTGTCCAATCTCTCGCGTTATATGGTTCGGCACGTAGTGAGTAACCGACATAATTCGATAAATAATCTCCGAGACCTAAAACGATAGATTCCATAATGAAGCTAAACGGACCGAAGATAATCATGAATACTGTTAAGAATAATGCGAGTACCATGTTCATCGTACTAAAGAACTTCATCCCTTTTTCTAGACCGATTACTGTCGATAAGATGAATACCGTTGTCATAAGTACCGTTAAAATAATTTGAGTGACAGGGCCTTGAGGTAATCCAAATGCGTGGTTTAACCCACCATCCATTTGTAAAATACCGAGACCGACTGACGTCGCCATCCCTGTAATTGTCGCGATAATTGCGAGCGTATCGATCGAGTTACGACCGAGTTTACTATAGTTAAATCCAAAAATAGGTTCGAGTGACGTAGAAATTAACCCGTCACGCTTTTTACGATATTGGAAATAACCAATCGCAAGTCCAGCAACTCCGAAAATTGACCACTGTGAAATTCCCCAGTGGAAATACGTATAACCCATTGCGATTCTCGCAGCTTCAGCATCTTGAATTGGGCCACCTAAAAACGGTGCTTCTACGAAGTGTTGCATCGGTTCAGCAACTCCGAAGAATACGAGTCCAACTCCAAGACCACTCGAGAATAACATACCAATCCAAGGCCAAAAGGCAAATTCTGGCTCAGAATCGTCATCACCGAGCTTAATACGACCGTATGGTGAGAGTGCTAAGAATATAAGTAACACACCAAATCCGAATACGAGAAGTAAGAAGAACCAAGTGAAGTTTTGAGAAATAAATTCATAAATTGCTTCAGAAGCTGCCTGGAATCTGCCAGGGATAACCATCGCAATAATTGATGCGACAATGATTATCGTCGCTGAAGTCCAAAAGACTGTTCCGAGTTCAAGTTTAGAGAACCCCTTACGCTTATGTTGATTCGTGTTTTTATTTGACACGATAAAATTTCCTCCTTATTGTCCAATGATTTATTATTACCCTAATCATTATGAAATAAACACTATTTTTTACGGGTTTTATTTTCAAAATATCATATGCTACACTATGAAAAATGCTTGCATTATAATAGTATTGAATGTAATATACTTTTGATTGTGCAATGAATGATATGAAAGGATATCAAATTATGAGATTAGATGAGTTTACAAAAGAAATGATCGACGAACAAGCGTTTATTGATATGGCTTATATTTACTTAGATGATTTAGAAAAAGAAACTGATTTATATTCAATTATCGACAAATTCCAAGAAATCGGTGGATATACTGAGAAAGAAATCGAAAATCGTATTTTACAATTTTATACAGACTTAAATACAGATGGTCGTTTTGTTTCTACTGAAGACGGTGTATGGGGTCTTAGAAAATGGTTCACGGTGGATGACATCAACGACAAAATTGCACCGACGGTTCATAAGTTTGAAGTCGTCGACAATGAACTTGATGAATTCGACGAACTTGACGAAGAACTTGACGATGAAGACATCGAAGATATCGACGAAGAAGACGATGAGGATATCGATGAAGCTATTGATGATGAAGACATCGACACTACGGATTTAAACATCGATGAAGGCGATACGCTCGAAGATGATTACGGTGACGGAGACGACTATTAAATTATTGACAAATTCCGTAATCGTGCTATTATTTTAATTGGGCTCCCTTATTTTAGGGATACAGTGAACGAGCTCCTTTCCAAGCGCATTTGGGAGGGAGATTTTTTTATTTATAGGAGGAATCTTACTTGACTAAGTATATTTTTGTAACAGGTGGCGTTGTATCTTCTCTTGGTAAAGGTATTACGGCTGCATCACTCGGTAGAATTTTAAAAGCACGTGGATTTAAAGTAACAGTTCAAAAGTTTGATCCATACTTAAACGTTGACCCAGGTGAAATGAGCCCGTTTCAACATGGGGAAGTTTTTGTCACAGATGATGGTGCAGAAACGGATTTAGATTTAGGACACTATGAACGATTTATCGACATTACAGTAAACAAATACTCAAGCGCTACAGCAGGTAAGATTTATTCAGAAGTGTTACGAAAAGAGCGTAACGGAGATTACTTTGGAGGAACTGTACAAGTCATTCCTCACATTACAAACGAAATTAAATCGAGAATGTTACGTAACGGTGAAAAGACAGATGCTGAAATCGTCATTACTGAAATTGGCGGAACGACAGGTGACATCGAAGGATTACCGTTTATTGAAGCTATTCGTCAGTTAAGAACACAACTCGGTAGAGAAAATGTCATGTTTATTCATTGTACGTTACTACCATATATTAAAGCAGCAGGCGAAATGAAAACTAAACCGACGCAACATAGTGTTAAAGAATTACGTGGTTTAGGTATTCAACCAGATATGATCGTCGTACGTACAGAGTATGAAATGACAGAAGACTTACGTAACAAGATCGCATTATTCTCAGACGTCAGTGTAGAAAACGTCATCGAAGCAAAAGATGAAGACACAATTTATAACATCGTGTTAAGTATACAAGATCAAAACATGGATGATATCGTCCTTAAAACATTAGGTTTAGAGAGTAAACGTGAAGCAAACTTAGACGACTGGGTACAAGTATTAGAAAACATCCGCAACTTAAATCAAAAAGTGAAAATCGGTATCGTCGGTAAGTATGTCGAACTTCAAGATGCGTATCTTTCAATCGTTGAATCTTTAAACCATGCAGGATTTGAAGAGTTAACAGAAATTGAAATCGACTGGATTTATGCAAAAGACGTAACGGATAAAAATGTCGATGAAATACTCGGTGGATTAGACGGAATCGTCGTTCCAGGAGGATTTGGAGATCAAGGTATTGAAGGTAAACTTGAAACGTTACGTTACGCACGTGAAACAGGTAAACCAGTACTTGGAATTAGTTTAGGAATGCAGTTAATGGCAATTGAAGCGGCGAGAAACATCTTAGGTATGAAAGATGCGAACTCTACAGAAATCGATCCAACAACACATGATCCAATCATTACTTTAATGAGTGAAGATGCAGAGCTACTTGACCGTGAACATTCATTAAGAATTGGAAGCTATGACTCAGTCGTAGTAGAGGACACACTCGCTTCAAAACTGTATGGTGTGAAAGATATAAGCGAACGTCATCGTCACCGCTTTGAATTCAATAACGAATACGAAGAAAATATTAAAGACGCAGGACTTACATTCAGTGGAATGAGTGAAGATGGTAAATATAAAGAGATTATCGAAATTACAGAACATCCGTTTTATATCGGTGCAGTCTTCCACCCAGAATTTAAATCAAGACCAACAAGACCACATCCATTATTTAAAGGATTAGTAGAAGCGGCTTTAAAAGAAAAAGAAAATAACGAGAAATAATAAAAACGGCGTGCAGTGCACGCCGTTTCAGATTGTAGACGAACCTTTTTTTCAAAT
>NZ_KV802750.1:0-26587 GCF_001810835.1 Nosocomiicoccus sp. HMSC067E10
CCAAAAGTCCAACTTTTGGGTAGCACAACAATTTGCTAAGCTTATTTTTGTATTTGATTACCAAGCTTTAAATCCTGGTGATCCTGGAATGTTTTCTGTAAAGATTTGTGAGATTGGAACTGTGTATGCAATTACGACTAAGAAAATCGTAATGATGATTAATAATCTCCAGTTTTCAACCCATTTAAGTGGTGCATCTCCATCGTCCATAAATCGAGCGATAGGGAATTCTTCGACAACATCTGTCTTCGGTGTTCTAAGTGATAAGAAGAATGCGAAGAATGCGATGATGATAGCGATTAGTAAGAATGAACCACCAATTGCTTGTAGTAATTGATAGCTGATCCACTCTTCGGCAACTGCATGTCCACCGTACTCAGAGAATGTTGAACGACGAGGGGCACCTTTGATACCTGCCATGTGCATTGCAAATGACATAATACCCATACCTAATGCCCACGTGTATGCTAACCATAAACCAAGTGAGTTTGTAAGTTTAGTCATTCTACCACCGACTAAGTGCGGAAGTAAGAACATCATTGCTGCAAAGTAAGTTAATACAACTGGTGTACCAACTGTAATGTGGAAGTGTCCAACGACCCACATCGTGTTGTGAACGACCTGGTTCATTTGACCAGATGCGTTGATGATACCACCGATACCACCAGGTACGAAGAATAACATACCGACAAACTGTAATACGAATCTTGAGTCGTTCCAAGGTAATTTCTTAAACCAATCGAATAAACCTGTCGCACCATTTTTACGTCCGAATGTTTCAAATGATGCAAATAAACTAAATGCTGTAATGAGAGATGGTACGATAACCATGAACGTTAATACAACTTGGAGTCCTTTCCAGAATGCATCGATTCCTGGTTCAACTAATTGGTGGTGGATACCAACCGGAATTGAGAAGAATAGGAATAAGACGAAACTAAGTCTTGCAAGTTTATCTGAAAAACCTTTAACTCCGATAATTTTAGGTAATACTGCATACCAAACCATGTATGCTGGTAATAACCAGAAGTATACGAGTGCGTGTCCAAAGTACCAGAATAACGTACGTGTAAGTTTTACGTTAACTGTATCGATTAATCCGAATGACCAAGGGATAAGTTGAGTTAACGCAGATGTTGCGACACCGATGGTACATACGTACCACATGACGTTGTTAATAGCAACAAAATATGCAATCGTAGGTGTTTTTTGACCTGGATTTTGTTTTCTCCATCTAAAGTAACGCTTTGTCTGAGCACCTGTTGCAATCCATGTACCTACGATAACGAGTGTTAAACCAACATAGAAGATACCATGTGCTTGAAGTGGTGCATAGAATGTATATAAAACTGTTGCTTGGTTCGTTGCGATCATGGCTGCTGCCATTAACGTACCGATCGACATTAACCAAAATCCGATCCAACCTGACTTTCTTTCTCCGTCAGTTAAACTACCCATTGCTCTTGAAACAACAGCAGTTTGGAATCCTACAATAAAGAAGAATGTAAGAACTAATGCAAGAATTACACCGTGTAACGTTAAGATTTGGTAGTATCCAATATTAAACGGTAATTCAAAATATCCTGAACGGACAAATGTTTGTAATGCGCCTGCGAATCCACCAACTACGAGTGCAAAAATCACCCATAAGAAGTTCGCAAGAACTAATTTCGCGTCTTTTTTATTAATGACTGTGTCTGCTTTGTATAATTCATTTTGAGTTGTGTTTTTATAAGACTTCGCCATTATTCTTCACTCCCGACAACTTTAATGATTGATGTCATGTCCGTATGACCAGTCCCACAATATTCGTTACATACAACTAAAAATTCGCCTTCTTTATTGAACGTTGCATGATATTTAGAGATTAACCCCGGCTCTACCATCATGTTAATATTTGTCTTTGCTACTTCTAAACCGTGAATTACGTCTGGAGTTGTTACCATTACACGAACTCTAGAACCTTTCGGGATTTCGACTTCAGCAGGTTCATATCTAAACATGCTTGCGACCATGTATAAGTCATAATCGAATCCTTCTTCTTGTGACTCATATAAACCTGGTTCTTTAAATCTTGCATCGTCTCTCACGTGATCAGGGTTAATTGTTTCAATACCTGATGCTGCAGGTGAGTGACCTTGGTGAACTGCTGAAATTCCTAAAATAACAAGGAATAAGATTAATGAACCAGTTCCAAAGCTTAACCATATCTTTTCGTACTTATGCATTTATTTCACCTTTCCTTTTTACATTCTTTCCATAAATAACCAGAATACACCTAGCCAAGAAACTAACATTAGTGCGCCGAGTGCCATCGTAAAGAAAAACGTGCCTCGTAAATCTAAATTATGTACATCTTCAGTGACATTTACGTTTTTTACAATTTCTTTGTCATCATTTTGATGTACGACTTTTTTATCAGCCATAGTTATTCACCTTCCAATTCCGTATTCTTATACCTTTATTGTAGTGTATTTACCTTTTTAAAAAAGTGATAAAAGTCACACTTTGACATATTTTCGTAACAATTTCATAGATATTTGTGATGTTTTTCTTGAAAACGTTCACAATATATGCTGTAAAAAGTGATAAAAGTCACAAAATATGATAGAATTTTGTTTAAAGGGAAGTGATTACTATCTCGAATTCTCAATTATTTAAACCTGAACTTATCCTTAAATACATAAAGCAAAATGGTAATGAATTAAAATTAAAGAAAAACGAATTTATTTATCACTCTGGAGATCCAACAGAACATATATATGTAATTGAAACTGGGGAAGTATTTGTTTTAAGAATGCAAGATGATGGATCAGAAAATGCAATCCATTACTTAAAAGAAGATTGTTTGTTTGGAGCGATCACTTTATTTTGTGGACCAAAGCGTCATTCTACGTTTGCTAAATCGAAAACTGAAGTACGTCTATATCGTATTGAACGCTCGATTTTTGAACAAAAAATACTTTCAGATAATTCATATACAATAGAATGGATGCGTTGGCTTGAAATTGAAAGACAAAGACACTCTTCTAAACTAAGAGATTTACTTTCATATGGAAAACTCGGTGCACTTGCTAGCGTCCTTGTTCGATTATCTAACTCGTTTGGTGTAGAGACGAAGAGTGGTATTGTGATTGACACGAAGCTAACAAACCAAGAACTCGCGATGCTCGCTAGTACATCCCGAGAAGTCGTGAATCGATATTTAAAAGAATTAACAAAAGAGGGTGTCATTGACGTAAATCGTAAGATTATTACGATTAAAGATATTAAGCGATTAAGAAAAATTATTAACTGTGAAAACTGCGATATTAACTTATGTCAGATTCATTAAATACAATTTCTTTGCATGAATACACAGTATATGCTATTATAATAACAAGTAAAACATCTGATGCGTTCGTGATGTGCCGGTTTTATTTTGACCTAACACCTATAAAATCGGGAGCTTGGCGTCCGAATATAATTGGAACGCCCGGATTTAACGGGACTTCATGAGTATTTGGCAGGGCACCCACCTGCACAAAGCAGGCCAAATCATCTGGCAAAAACACACGACGCTATCGGATGTTTTAAAGACAGTTACTTTGTAACTGTCTTTTTTTTGAAAAAAATCAGATAAAATTCTTTAAAAATTTTTAAAGTATGTTACTATAGTAAAGTAAAAAAATAAACGTGAAAGGTTGCGTGATTTGATGGTATCTGTCAGTCAGATAATTACGAAAAGAAAGCAAAAATTAAATGCTAAAAACGCATCGAAATCATGTGATTTACTAAAAAAACGAAAACAACTAAAAAAACAAATTAACAATAATATCTTAATCTAAAAGGCGAGTATCTGGGTGGTACTCGTTTTTTGTTTAAATATCTGAGGATGCTTTAACGTTAAAGTGATTTGCGTAAAATTGTTTTTAATCTTTTGATATAAATCGGATTTATGTAAAAGAGGTTGCGGTTTCGTTAACACAATTGCTCTAATCGTTAAATTAATGAGATAGTCGTTGACGTAAAAGCGTTTTGCGTAAAATTGAAACGTCAATCACATATAAAAGGCGAGTATCCGTATGATGCTAGGCGAGTATCTAGCTGATACTCGCTTTATTTGTTTAAATAACTGAGTATGCTTTTATGTAAAAGGGATTTGCGTAAAATTGTTTTTTAATCTTTTGATATAAATCAGGTTTATGTAAAAGGGTAAGTCGATACGTTAACACAAATACCGTAATCGTTAAATTAACTGTGTAGTCGTTGACGCAAAAGCGATTTGCGTAAAATTGAAACGTCAATCACATATAAAAGGCGAGTATCCAATTGATACTCGCCTTATTTTTATTTTACGAACGGTTTTAATTTCTCGTACGTCTCATTTAAATAACTTTCATATTTGGATGATCCCGTATCTTTAAAGTATTGTTTTGATTTTAAACTATCTGGTAAATATTGCTGTTTTACGACGTGGTTATCGTAGTTATGCGGATATTTATATCCGATTGCACGACCGAGTTCTTTTGCACCTTTATAATGACCGTCTTTTAAATGGTCTGGTATGACGCCGATATGTCCTTTTCGTATATCTGATAAAGCACTGTCGATACTTTTGATTGCTGTATTTGATTTTGGAGAGAGTGCTAAATCTATAACTGCTTGTGCGAGAGGTATTCTCGCTTCCGGGAATCCAAGTCGTTCTGCTGCGATGATCGCGTCTAGTGTGCGGCTTGGTAGTTGCGGGTTACTTAGCCCGATATCTTCATAACTAATGACGAGTAATCGTCTTGCAATTGTAACGAGGTCTCCTGCTTCTATTAATCGTCCTAAATAATGAAGTGCCGCATCGACATCACTACCGCGTATTGATTTTTGAAAAGCACTCATTACGTCGTAGTGTTGATCGCCGTCTTTATCGTGCAAGAATTGACTATGTTGCATCGTATCTCTAGCGTCTTCAAGTGTAACGTGAATCTCTTTATTTGTATCACTTAATACTGCAAGTTCTAGGCCGTTTAATGCACTTCTAATATCACCATTTGCTGCATGGATAAAGTGCTCTAAAGCATCATCATCTACGGTTACATTTAAATTACCAAGGCCACGCTCCTTATCATTTAAAGCGCGCGTGAGTCCAGTTTTAACATCCTCATCTGTTAATGGATGTAGTTCAAAAATTTGTGTTCTAGAGCGAATTGCAGGATTAATGACGTGGTACGGATTTGACGTCGTCGCACCGATTAAAACGATTTTTCCACTTTCTAGATGAGGGAGTAAAAAGTCTTGTTTTCCTTTATCGAGTCGGTGGATCTCATCGAGCATTAAAATTACGCTACCACTCATGTCTGCTTCAAAAACAATTTGTTCCATATCCTTTTTAGAGCTAGACACCGCGTTTAACGTTCTAAATTTATATTTAGTACTGCCAGCTAATGCGTTCGCAATACTCGTTTTACCTATACCTGGGGGACCGTAAAAAATCATCGATTGTAGTCTTTTAGCATTTACCATTCGTCTGATAATTCCTTTTTCTCCGACGAGATGTTCTTGGCCAAGTACTTCATCGATCGTTTTTGGTCGCATGCGAAAACTTAATGGTTCATTTGACATTAGATTTTTCACCAACTTTTTCGTTATAATTATAATCATAACATAAGAGATATGACTAAGAGGTGATGACGTGAAGATATCAACTAAAGGGCGCTACGGATTATATTTTATGAACGTCCTCGCATCTGAATATGGAGTTAAAAAGCGTTCAGTGAAATCTGTCGCGACTGAAAGAGGAATAAGCGACTTATATTTAGAACAAATCGTCGCGTGTCTAAAAAAAGCAGATTTAGTAAAAAGTACGCGCGGAGCGTACGGTGGTTATGAGTTAAATTATCCGCCAGATGAAATTACAGTGCTCGACGTATTCCAAGCTGTCGGCGAAAATATAATCGCAATAGAGTTAGACGATAAAGACACAAAAAACGAGAGATTCTTATGGAAAAGAATACGAGATGCGTCACACGACGTGCTGCGTCATACGACGTTACATGATCTTGAGAATCAATCAGACGAGTTTGATGATTATATGTTCTATATTTAAACACCTCCCAATTTGGGAGGTGTTTTCACATTCGTCCACTTTTAAATATCGTAAATATTAGCCAAGAGAACATCGCAATTGCGAGTATCGTACCGAGTTCTATCACCGGGAATTTGTAGAGTATCGACCCTTGACCAAGTAGTGAAGATCCGACAATGATTCCGGCCATTAATATAGAGAGTGACATTAAGACGATTGAAAAAGAAATTCTATTAATCGTTCGGTCTAAATGTCTTCCGATACTTTTTTCTTCCTTAAGTTCTAGACTGATCGGCAATCGTCTCGTACTCAAACCTTTCGTAAATTGATGGATGTTTGTTACAGAATCTTCAACAATATCTGTTAACAAAATCCAGTCTTCAAACTTATCTTCCGCAACGCGTTTAGGGTTTAATCTTTGAAGTAATAACTTTTTACCAAACGGTTCAGCGACAGATAATATGCTGTAGTCTTTATATAAAATTTCAATGTTACCTTCTAACGTAATTAACGTTTTAGCAAGTAATGTAAAGTCTTTTGGTAAATGGATATGGTATTTATTTGTAATTGTAAATAAGTCTCTAACCGCATCTCCAAATTCTAGGTCTTTCAGCGGAATATCATAATACTTATCTTGCATAAGCTCTGCTTCTTCGTATAAGTCATCGACATTTACGTCATCTGGTACAACACCCATTTGTATAATTGAACGTACAACTTTCTTAGAATTCTTTTGCATTAAACCGATGAGTAAACTTCCGAAGTTTTGTTTAACGTTATCTGTCAGTTTTCCGACCATACCAAAGTCGATAAAACCAAGCGTACCATCGTTTAAAACGATGATGTTCCCAGGGTGAATATCCGCATGGAAAAATCCATGTTCAAATATTTGTGTGAAAATTGTACGCGCAAATGTATCTGCGAGTTGATAACGGTCAAAACCTTTTTGCGAAAGTTCATCGACTTTACGAATTAAAATCCCTTCAAAGTATTCCATCGTCAAGATCGTTTTGTTTGATAACATTTCATAGACGTGTGGGAATTTGACGTCCTCTGAATTTTTAAACTGACGTTCAATACGATTAATGTTTCTCGCTTCTAACGTATAATCCATTTCTTGGATAATGGCAGTGGATAACTCATCGACAATATCTGTGACTTGATATTGTTTCGCCCATTTAAAGTTCTTTTCAGCAACTTGTGCGATCGTTTTAAGTATTTCTAAATCGATACGAATATTTCTTTCAATGTTTGGTCGTTGAACTTTAATCGCAACGACTTCACCAGTTTTTAGCACTGCTCGGTGGACTTGTCCAATCGACGCTGAACCGAGTGGTTCATCTTCAAATATTAAAAATGTGTCTTCGATTTTAATATCTAATTCTTGTTCGATTAACTCTCTTGCGATTTCGCTAGAAAATGGAGGTACATTACTTTGAAGTTTTTCTAATTCTTTAATGAATGACTCCGGTAATATATCACCACGCGTACTCGCGATTTGACCGAGTTTAACGTATGCAGGTCCTGCTTCTTCTAGAAATAATCGAATACGTTCTGCGATTGTTTTATCTTCTTCTTGTTTTTGGCTTTTATTAAATAATCGACTCGGTAAAGAGAGTAACTTATCTAAGCCACTTTCTTCGATAATAAACCCAAGTCCAGTTTTAGAAAACAAGATGGCAATTTCTCTAAAACGGTTAATATATTTAAATTGATTACGTATCATAATGTTCCTTCCAATCTAAAACGAGATGATGAAACGCTAGAAGAGTGCTAAAATAAGAGTTAACAATAATTACTATAAGAATAGGTGAAAACATTGCGTGAACTATTATTTTTAATTGCACCGATATTAATTATTCAAGTCATATTTTTTAGTGGTTTAATTTACTATATTTTATCAAAAAGAAAGCAATAAGATAGTCTTATTGCTTTTTATTATACTCTATAACGACGTCTTCAAATAATTGATAGCTCTTTATAAAAGCGTCTGTATCATAAATCGCAGTAGATGCGATGATTTCGTCGACGTCGAATTTATTTTGAAATGCTTCTAGGTCTTTAAGTGCTTGTTCTTTATCGCCAAGTATTTGAACTGGGAATTGATTGAGTATGATTTCTTTATGTTGCATTGACCAAATCTCGTCCATGTTTGTAACGGGTTGTTTCATCGGACCACGGTGATGTGTGATCATTCCGTAAACATTTTGATAATGGCTCGTTACGACGTATTCTGCTTCTTCTTGTGTGTCTTGAACGACGACGTTTAAGCACGCCATTTTATATGGTTCTTTTAATTGCTCACTCGGTGTAAAGTTGCGTTCATATATTTCAAATGCTTCTTCCATCATTGCTGGTGCAAAATGTGCAGCGAACGCATATGGCAGTCCTAAACGTGCGGCGATGTACGCTGAATCAGTTGAACTTCCTAAAACATATAACGGGATATTTGTGTTTAAACCTGGGTTCGCGATGACTTGCGACTCTTTATCAGATAAAAAGAATTGTAACTCACGAATTTCTTCTTCAAAGTCAAAGATACCTTGATGGTTACCACGGCGAATCGCGTTTGCTGTTACTTGATCTGTTCCAGGTGCTCTGCCAAGACCAATATCTAAACGGTCTCCAAATAATTCGTACATCGTACCGAATTCTTCAGCGACAATATACGGCGTATGATTTGGTAACATGACGCCGCCACTTCCGACGCGAATTCTTTTAGTATGTTGTAACGTGTACTGTATGAGTTGTCTTGTCGCACTAGATGCGATAGATTTCATATTATGATGTTCACTGATCCAGTAACGTTTATAACTAGAATCATCTAATGCTTCTGCTAAAAGACGCATACGTGTAAATGCATCTTTTGAATCGTATCCTTCACGTACATAGACTAAGTTTAATACTGATATATTGACTGGTTTACTCATTTAATCTCTCCCTTTTATATACTCTATAACTTACAAGACTTGACGTAATTTATCTAAAGAAACGACTCAGAGCAGTCGACTATATTTATAACGTTAAAAATGGTAAAATCTCTACTAAACTAAGTTTTAAAGGAGAAGTGTTATGGCTGTTTATTTAGATTATGCTGCAACAACACCAGTCGATAAAAAAATCATAAAAGGAATGCTAGAACATTCTGATATATATGGAAATCCGTCAAGTATTCACCGAATCGGTAAAGAAGCTAAGGCGTTTTTAGAAGAGAATCGACAAAAAATCGCTGAAGCAATTGGTGCAAAACCTGAGGAGATTATATTTACGAGTGGTGCAACAGAGTCTAACAACTTAGCCATTCGAGGGACACTCTCTCACTTTAATAGAGAAGTCAATGTAATTACGACAGAAGTAGAGCATATGTCGATATTAGAAACGGTTAAAGGGTTAAAAACACATGTAAAATATGTGCCTATACAAGAAAATGGTCTCATCAATTTAAACGAATTAAATAAGAAAATCGATGAAAATACAGCACTCGTTTCATTACATTACGTCAACAACGAAACAGGAGCAATCCAACCGGTAAAAGAGATTAAAGAATCACTACCAGAAGATGTATTACTTCATGTTGATGCTGCACAAGCAGTCGGTCACGTAAATGTGAATGTCGACGATTTAGGTGTGGACTTAATGAGTATGAGTGGTCATAAATTATATGCACCGAAAGGTGTAGGGGTATTATATGTAAGAAGCGTCACGCATTTACACGCACAACTCGTCGGTGGTAAACAAGAAAGAGAACGCCGTGCAGGTACTGAAAACTTGCTTTACAGTTATGCGATGAGTGAAGCTGTATTAGAAGCAGTTCAGTTAAAAGATGAAAGAAACAACGTGATTTTATCTCGTAAAGAGAAGCTCATAGATGGATTAAAAGAAGCGGGCGTTGAGTTTAAAGTAAACGGTGATTTAAACAGTCAATCTCCACATATTTTAAACATTTACGTGCCATTTTCAGAAACGGAACTTTTACTCACGGCATTAGATTTAGAGGGTATTTATATATCAGGTGGTAGTGCATGTAACGCTGGAACTGTAACACCGTCACACGTTATTACAAAAATGTATGATGAAAACCGTGCGGCACATTCACTTAGAATTAGTTTTAGTCATTTAACGACTGAAGATGATATAGAAAAAACAATACAGTCATTAAAGAAATTATATGATCGATTAAAATAAAGGGTTGAATATAAATGAAGAGAAAAGAAGATACGACAGTCGTCGTTGGAATGAGTGGTGGCGTTGACTCTTCAGTCACAGCGAAACTGTTAAAAGACGAAGGGTATAACGTCATCGGCATATTTATGAAAAACTGGGATGATACGGATGAGTTTGGTGTCTGTACAGCGACAGTCGATTATGAGGACGTCAGAAAAGTCGCTGAACAAATTGGTATACCATACTATTCAGTCAACTTTGAAAAAGAATATTACAATAGAGTATTCGAATACTTTTTAGAAGAATATAAACGTGGACGTACACCGAATCCAGACGTCATGTGTAATAAAGAAATTAAGTTTAAAGCATTTTTAGATCACGCGATGAAACTCGGTGCAGATTTTGTAGCGACAGGGCACTATGCGAGAGTGAATCACGACGGTGAAGTGACGATGCTTAAAGGTGTCGACGACAATAAAGACCAAACATACTTTTTAAACCAATTAACGAAAGAACAGTTAAGTAAAACACTATTCCCGTTAGGTGAAATTGATAAAAAAGAAGTTCGTGCACTCGCACATAAATTTGATCTCGCAACGAAAGATAAAAAAGATTCCACAGGAATTTGTTTTATCGGAGAAAGAGATTTTAAAACATTCCTTTCAAATTATTTACCAGCTAAACCAGGAAAAATAATCGACATGGAAACTGGCGAAGAAAAAGGCAAACACGACGGAATTATGTACTACACAATCGGTCAACGCCAAGGTTTAGGAATTGGTGGACCGGGTGGACCATATTTTGTCGCAGGTAAAAACTTAGAAACGAATGAATTATACGTCGTTACTGGATTCCATAATGAGAAATTATACTCAACGAGTCTTATCGCTGAAGACGTTAACTTCATTAATGATATGCCCGACGAATTTGATGCAAATGCGAAGTTTAGATATCGCCAAGCGGATAGTGCCGTATCTGTTAAGAAATTAGATGACAATAAAATTTTAGTAACGTTTAAAGCACCACAACGCGCAGTCACACCAGGTCAAGCAGTTGTATTATACGACGGTGACAGAGTAATTGGTGGCGCGACGATTGACGAAGTGTTTAACGGTGAAGAGAAACTGGAGTATTTAGCATGAGTTTTAAATACGAAGATTTTATTCAAGCAGGCGATTACGAAACAGCGTTAAAGAAAATTTTTGATTCTATTGAAGAGGATCCGACAAATCCGGCGCACTATATTAACGGAGGTTCTGTTCTATATAACATCGGTAAACTCGAAGAGGCGAACAACTTCTTACTAAAAGCAATTGAACTGGATAAGAATAATTCTGCGGCATATTTTACACTCGGTAATATGTATTTTAATGAAGGCAAATATAGAGATGCACGTACGCTACTCTTAAGTATTTACGATACGTTTAATGATGATAAGGACATTAACTATTTACTCGCGATGACGCATGTCCATGAAGGAAATTTAAGTATGTCTATTCCGTTTTTTGAAGCGATGTATGAAGCGGATAAAGAAGACTATGAACTCGTATTTCAATATGCGTTAACACTTTGCCAGCTCGGCTTACTCGATCAAGGTGAAATTTTACTTACGAATATTACGGACAAATACGATTATGCCGACGCAGAATATAACTTAGGACTTATTAAATGGACAAAATATGACGATAAAGATGCAGCAAAAAGACATTTTGAAAAAGCAATTCAAATCAAACCAGACCATATACTTGCACATAACGGCATAAAAAATATAAACGAGGGATAATGATGACACAATTGACGATAGAAGATGATTTATTCGTTACTGGAACTGTCGACAAAATAATATTTCATAATGATGATAATCACTTCTACGTCATGCGTGTCTTTATCGAAGAAACGAACACAGAATTAAAAGAAGAGACGATCATCACTGGGAATTTTCATCATGTCGATGAACATGAAACGTACACATTTACAGGCGAAATTGTCGAACATGCACGGTTTGGTAAACAGTTTAGTGCACGGCAAATTAAAAAGAATGTCCCGCAGACAAAAGAAGGAATCATACAATACTTATCTGGTGAAAAGTTTAAAGGTGTCGGCCAAAAAACAGCAGAAAACATCGTAAATACGCTCGGTGACAAGACGTTAGAACTCATAATAGAAAGCAAGTCGAATTTAGACCGAGTAAAGGGTCTGACAAAAGAACGAAAAGAAACAATATACCGAACAGTCGTTGAAAACGAATCGACGACTCGTGCGGATTTAATGATGATTGAGCTTGGTATTGCACCTTCAAAACGCGCTAAAATTATCGATACATATAAAGAAGATATATTAAACGTTCTACAAAATAATCCATACAAGCTCGTCGAAGATATATTCGGTATCGGATTTAAAAAAGCGGACGAAATCGCAATTAAAGCAGGTATCGAACCAAATTCAACCGAAAGAATCGATGCAGGAATTAAATACGCATTAGAGACAGAGTTAAATGAAGTCGGACATACGTACGTAGAGTTAAACGATTTAATCGATCTATCTTTAAATATATTAAATAATCGTTCGATTTATTTTTCAGCATCTGACATTCATAAACGTATTGACGAGCTCGCTGAAAAAGATGAATTAGTAATAAGAGACAATAAAGTGACGTTAAAATTGTTTTTTATTAGCGAACGTAAATCTGCTGAAAAAGTTTATGGACTTAGTCAACTAAAAGTAGAATCGTATAGTCATTCACGTATTGAAACAGTGATTTCACAAGTCGAGAAGTCGTTAGAAATTACATTTAATGATGAACAACAAAAAGCAATAAAGCATGCGATTCTTAATCCGATATCTGTCGTAACAGGTGGACCAGGGACAGGTAAAACAACAATTGTTTCAGGGATTATTGAGGTGTATAGAATTTTACATAATATAGATAAGTTTATCGACTTTGAAGGTGAAGAGTATCCAATAAAGCTTGCCGCACCAACAGGACGTGCAGCAAAACGAATGAAAGACGCAACAGGTATAGGCGCGTCGACAATTCACCGGTTAATTGGATATGGTCGTGATACTGAAGAGACAGATATATTAGACAATATTATCGATGCAGATTTAATAATCGTCGATGAGATGTCGATGGTCGATACGTGGTTGTTTTATCAGTTTATTAAAAACGTATTGCCAGAAACGCAAATCGTCTTCGTTGGAGATGATGCTCAGTTACCGTCAGTCGGTCCTGGAACAGTGTTTAAAGATTTAATAGAATCACAATCTGTGCCCGTGACAATTCTAAAAAAGATATACAGGCAAATGGAATCGTCGTCGATTATCCAACTTGCGTATCAAATTAACAATAACTTGCCAGTAAATATTTTAGAGAGACATCCAGATCGTACTTTTTTCCAAACGGACGCGAGTGGCATTATAAATATTGTTGACATCGTCGTAAAGGGTGCGGTTAAAAAGGGGTATACGATGCAAGATGTTCAAGTGCTTGCACCGATTTATAGAGGACCTGCCGGTATAAATGTGTTAAATCAAACGATTCAAAAAGTATTAAATCCTCCAAGTGAAGACAAAAAAGAAGTCGAGTTCGGAGATAAGATATATAGAGAAAACGATAAAGTCATTCAACTTGAAAATCGTCGTGAAGATAATGTGTTTAACGGTGACAGTGGAATCATTACAGAAATTACATATCGAGACGATAAAACGGGCACAAAAGAATCGATTACGGTAGACTTTTTAGGTCAAGAAATCGTATATGAACGTAAAGATTACTCAGAGTTGTCTCACGCATATTGTACGAGTATCCATAAAGCACAAGGTAGTGAATACCGAATTGTCATTATGCCAATCGTCAGACAGTATTATCATATGTTACAAAAGAATATTATTTATACTGGTATTACGCGCGCAAAAGAATCCCTCGTCTTATGCGGTGAACCAGATTCCTTTATCCATGCAATTAACCAAGAAGGTATCGAACGTCAAACGATGTTAAAAACGTATTTAAAAGAAATGTTTAAACAAACAGATATAAAAGAGACAATTGAAGAAACAGATAATCATATATTAACGATGGAATTAATCATGCAAAAAAGAATCGACCCGATGATTAACATGTCAGGTGTTTCACCGTATGATTTCAATTGACTTTAAGACGTATGATTTTTATAATTATACTGATATTAGAACTATTTTATTCGATGAAAATACAGAAACGTTGCGGTAGATGAGAGCAATGCATCGATCTTTGTGCACACAACTATATACTTAAAGTGATGAATAACATTCATAATTTGGGTGGTACCGCGGATAGAATTCGCCCCTTTTTAATAAGGGCGAATTCTATTTTTTATTTTAGGAGGAATTAAAATGAAACAAATCTCAACAAACGAACTACGTCAAATGTTTTTAGACTTTTTCGAAACAAAAGGACACAACATTGAACCAAGTAGAAGCTTAGTACCAGTTAACGACGACACGTTACTGTGGATCAACTCAGGTGTGGCAACGTTAAAGAAGTATTTTGATGGAACTGAAAAGCCAAACAATCCAAGAATTGTAAACGCGCAAAAGTCGATTCGTACGAATGATATTGAAAATGTCGGTTTTACAGCGAGACACCATACGTTCTTTGAAATGCTTGGTAACTTTTCAATCGGTGACTATTTTAAAGAGGAAGCAATTGAATTTGCTTGGGAATTTTTAACGAGTGATCAATGGTTAAACTTTGAAGTAGATAAATTATACGTGACGATTCACCCTGAAGATGATGAGTCATATCATATTTGGAAAGATAAAATTGGTATTGAAGAAAGCCGAATTATCCGTATTGAAGGAAACTTCTGGGATATCGGTGAAGGGCCATGTGGACCAAACTCTGAAATATTCTACGACCGTGGGGAATCATATGAAGGAGATACACCAAGAGAAGAAATGTATCCAGGTGGAGAAAACGAACGTTACTTAGAAATTTGGAACTTAGTATTCTCTGAATTTAACCATAATAGCGATCATTCATATACGCCACTTCCAAGTCAAAACATTGATACAGGGCTCGGGCTTGAAAGATTATCGAGCGTAATCCAAAACGTACCAACAAACTTTGATACGGACGTATTTATTCCGATTATTAATGAAATCGAGAAAGCTTCTCGTAAAACTTATCGTGATAACGATAAGGATGACGTTGCGTTTAAAGTTATTAGTGATCATATCCGTACAGTTGCATTTGCGATTGGTGACGGTGCGTTACCTGGCAACGAGGGACGTGGATACGTGCTTAGAAGACTCATTCGTCGTGCAACGCGTTACGCAAAAGAACTCGGGATTAACGAAACGTTCTTATATAAATTAGTTGACGTCGTAGACGACGTTATGAACGCGTTCTATAAAGAAATTGGTGAAAATAAAGACTTTATTAAAAAAGTAATTCAACAAGAAGAATCGAGATTTTTACAAACGCTTGACGAAGGTATTGAAATTTACCGTACAGTTAAAGAAAAAGCATTAAAAGAAGATGAAGTAATTAGTGGTAAAGATGCATTTAAACTATATGATACTTTTGGATTTCCTGTTGAAATGACAGTAGAGTACGCAGAAGAAGACGGACTTGCTGTTGATCTTGACGGTTTTAAAGAAGAGATGGAACGACAAAGAGAACGTGCACGCGCTGCGCGAAAATCTTCTGAATCGATGAACGTACAATCAGAAACGTACCAGAAATTAGATAAGGAGAGTATCTTTACGGGGTATACTCACTTAAATGAAACTGCTGAACTGCTTTACATCGTTTCAAATGATGAAGTTGTCAATCATTATGACGGAAGTAATGACGTCGACGTAATTTTTGATAAAACACCGTTTTATGCAGTGAGTGGTGGACAAGTTGCAGACATCGGTTTCATTAAAAATGAACACGGTACAATGGAAGTTAAAAATGTATATAAAGGACCAAACGGACAAAACATCCATACAGTAACTGTTACTGAAGGAGTCATAACAACAGGTGAAACATACGAGTTAACAGTGGATCGTGAAAGCCGTAACTTTATCAATAAAAACCATACAGCAACACATTTACTACACCAAGCATTAAAAGACGTCGTTGGAGAGCATGCGAATCAAGCAGGTTCACTCGTTGAAAAAGAACGTCTACGCTTTGACTTTACACATCTTGAAGGTCTTAAAAAAGAAGAAGTAAAAGAGATTGAACGTATCGTAAACGAAAAAATCTTTGATTCACTTTACGTAGACATTAACGAGATGCCAATTGAAGACGCAAAACGTAAAGGGGCAATGGCATTATTCGGTGAAAAGTATGGAGATATTGTTAGAGTTGTTGATATCGATCAGTATTCCGTTGAATTATGTGGTGGTGTCCACGTTAAAAACACATCAGAAATTGGACTCTTTAAAATCATTTCAGAAAGTGGAATTGGTGCTGGTGTAAGACGTATCGAAGCGGTCACTTCAAAATATGCGGTTGAATATTATGAAGATAAAGACAACGTACTTGAAGACGTAAATACGCACTTAAAAGTAGAATCAGGAAATACAATTTCTAAACTTGAACAATTAATTGAAGATAAGAAGCAACTAGAGAAAGAAGTAAAGTCATTAAAATCAGAACTTCAAAAAGATGCATTATCTGATTTAACAGATGCAACGTTCGACATTAACGGATTTAATTTAATCGCGACAGAAGTTTCAGTAGATAGTGTGAAAGAACTACGTGAGACGATGGATGTCATTAAATCTAAAAACCAAGAAAGCATTATCGCACTCATTTCAAATGTTGACGGTAAAGTATCGATGATCGTTACGGTGCCTAAAGATAAAACATCAGTCGTAAAAGCTGGAGATATTATGAAACAAATGGCTGAAGCCGTTGACGGTAGAGGTGGCGGTCGCCCGGACATGGCACAAGGTGGCGGAACGAACACTGAAAATATGTCAGAAGCTTTACAAATCGTTAAAGATTATCTAAATGGTTTTTAATAATATAATAATTTGTTATACTAACACTATCTAACTTAAGTAGTCGAGGAGTGTTACTGCATGGATAATTTAAATAAGACAATGAAGTTTAACATTGAAGAAGCACAAAATGAGAATATCAAGAACGTCCTTTCGAATGTATATAAAACACTTGAAGAACGCGGCTACAATCCTGTAAACCAAATTGTAGGATATCTACAAAGTGGTGACCCGGCATTTATTCCGCGCCATAACGAAGCGAGAAACCAAATTCGTCATATTGAACGTGACGAGATTATGGAAGTGCTCGTGAAAAGTTATATTACACGTGAACTCAATGAGTAAAACACTTGGGTTAGATGTAGGTACTAAAACGATTGGTGTTGCAGTGAGTGATAGTTTAGGCTGGACAGCACAAGGGTTAACAACTTTAAAGGTCGATACGGCACAAAATGATTTTGGTCTAAATGATCTAGCAAAAATTATTAAAGATGAAAATATTACGACGATTGTCGTCGGTTTACCGAAGCACATGAATAACTCAGTCGGTGAAAGTGGCGAACGTTCGATTCATTTTTCTGAACTTTTAAAAGAAAAGTTTCCGACAATTCAAGTTGAATTGTGGGATGAACGACTCAGTACGATGGCCGCAGAACGCACGCTTCTTGAAGCGGATTTATCGAGGAAAAAACGTAGTAAAGTGATCGATAAAATGGCTGCAGTATTTATATTACAAGGGTACTTAGACCGATTTAATTAAAGGAGAATATTAATGTCAAATGAATTTGAATTAAACACAGATGATGAGTTAATGACGCTTGTCGATGAAGAAGGTAATGAAACACTTTACAGAAAATTAATGGAGTTTCATCATCCAGGATTTGACAAAACATACGTAATTGTTGCAGAAGAAAGCAACTATAACTCTGAAGATGATGATGAGCAAATCGAATTAATTCCTATGATTGCTGAACCTTTAGACGATGGTGAAAATTACCGCTTTGCACCAGTTGAATCTGATGAAGAGTGGGACATGATTGAAGAAATCGTAAACACAAACTTTGACGATATTGAAGAATAATTATAATTGCTTCCGTGAATTCGGGAGCAATTTTTAAAAATAAGGAGAAATTATGACAAACAATGATGATTTAAGATTTTCAAAAAACGTATCATCTTATGTTTCGGTAATCATCGTCCTTGCGATTATTGCAATGCTCGTTTTAGGAGCATTGTTTGGCGTGTTTTACATTAAGCAAGGTATGAAGCCGTTAGACAAAGATTCAACCGAGGTCGTACGAGTTGAAGTTCCAGCAGGTTCTTCATCGACTGATATTAGTAATATGTTAGAAGAGAAAGGGATTATTAAAAACAGTAAGTTTTTTAAACTTTACTTAAGACTTAATAGCATTTCAAACTATCAAGCGGGAGAATTTGAACTTTCGCCTTCTATGGATTATGAAACAATTGCAAAAACATTAGAAACTGGTGTGTTGTACGAAGAGGTGCATTATAAATTAACAGTGCCTGAAGGGTATACTGTCGATGAAATTGGAGATCTCGTACAAGAAGTACTTCCAGTTGAAAAAGATGAGTTTATAAACTTAGTTCAAGACAAAGAATATTTAAAAGAGTTGCAAAAAGATTATAAAGACATGTTAACGGATGAAATATTTGATGAAGATATTAAATATCCGCTCGAAGGGTACTTATATCCAGCGACTTACGATATCACTGAAGAGCAGCCGGATTTAGATAAGTTAGTGCGTCAAATGTTAAACGCCACGCGAAGTAATACGTTTAACTTATATAAATCTGTCACATACACTGTGAACTATGAAGGAGAAAATGAAGAGTTATCATTCCATGAATTCTTAACATTCTCTTCACTTGTAGAAAAAGAAGCGACGAGTTTAGCTGATCGCGCTAAAATTACGAGTGTGTTTTTAAACAGAATGGCTGAAAATCCATCGATGCCTCTTCAAACGGACCCGACTGTTTTATACGCAAAAGGCATTCATAAAGAAGTCGTCTTATACGAAGACTTAGAAGTCGATGACCCGTTTAACACATATATTCATAAAGGATTAACACCAGGGCCAATCGGTGCACCTGGAACTGAGTCCGTTCAAAGTGTATTAAATCCAGCGAATACGAATTACTACTACTTCTTAGCTGATAAGGATGGAGTTAACCATTTCGCTGAAACATATGAAGAACACCAAGAGAATCGTGAAAAGTATATAGAAGGTGACTGATTTCGCTTTCTCTTTTTAAAACTTTATGTTAATATCTAACTAATATCTACAACTGGCATTGATTTGCCGGTTGTATATTTTTGTGGTGAAAACATGACTATAGAAGAATATTTAAAACAATTGAACACAAAAACTGAGTCGTTTCAAGACGTTTATGAGTACGCTGTAAATAATCGTGTACCAATTATCGATAGCGATGCACTGACTGTATTAAAACAACTCATTCAATTAACACGTCGTAAAAAAATATTAGAGATCGGAACAGCAATCGGATATAGTGGACTCCATATGCTCAGTGTCAACAAAGATATTACATTAACGACGATTGAGAAAGATGAAGCTTCATATGACATTTCAAAAGAAAACTTTTTAAAACACGGTGTAAGTGAAAGAGTGAATGGTATACTCGGTGATGCAAAAGAAGTCGAATTAGAAGATACATTTGATTTGCTTTTTATCGATGCATCGAAAGGTAACAATAAGCTCTTCTTTGAAAAGTACAGTCCACTACTTACGGATGATGGTATTATCGTTGTCGATAATATATTATTACGTGGTCAAATTGTAGAAGAGAATCTACATAGTAAAAACAAAATTAAACTACGTGATAAAGTACGTCAATTTAACGAATACATTTATGAAAACTATCCGTCAGCGTCATTTTTAAATGTCGGCGATGGACTATTAATTATAAGTAAATAACGGAGTGAAAACATGGATTTAAATAATAAAGAATACCCAATGACACAAGAAGGATTTGACAAACTTCAAGAAGAACTCGATCATTTAAAAACAGTAAAACGACCTGAAGTCGTTGAAAAGATTAAAGTTGCACGTAGTTTTGGAGACCTTTCTGAGAACTCTGAGTACGATGCAGCAAAAGATGAACAAGGTTTCGTAGAGCAAGAAATCTCTAAAATTGAAGAGATGATTCGTTACGCTAAAATTATCGAAGAAAACGTCGATAATACAGAAGTTCAAATTGGTAAAACAGTAACATTTAAAGAGTTACCAAATGGACCTGAAGAATCTTATAAAATCGTCGGTTCTGCAGAGGCAGATCCATTTGAAGGTAAAATTTCAAATGAGTCTCCGATTGCGGGCGCATTAATCGGCTCAAAATTAAACGATGAAGTAAACGTACCACTTCCAAACGGTAACGAAATGAAAGTGAAAATCGTTAAAATTGACTAATACAATTGGTATTATTGGAGCAATGCAACCGGAAGTAGAGATATTAAAAAATGACATGGACATTACACGTACTGTTAATATTGCTCACGTTGAGTTTTATGAAGGTACGTTACAAGATAAAAATATCGTTCTCGTTGAAAGTGGGATCGGTAAAGTAAATGCATCGATTATTACAGCGTTATTAATACAAACTTTTAACGTAGATGTGATCATTAATACTGGTGTTGCTGGTAGTTTAGCTGAAGAACTCGATATTTTAGATATGGTCATAAGCAGTCATACTGCGCACCACGATGTTGAAGCGACAACATTTGGTTATGAAATAGGGCAAGTACCATCAATGCCACTCAACTTTGAAGCAGATACGCGCTTTATAGAAGCTACGAAACTTGCACTTAATGAATACAATGAAATTAACTATACAGTCGGTGAAGTCGTTAGTGGCGATCAATTTATCGACACAGATGATAAAAAACAAAAGATTTTAAATGCGTTCAGTAATGCAAAAGCAGTCGATATGGAATCTGCTGCGATTGCACAAACGTGTTATCAATTTAAAACACCGTATTTAATATTACGTTCGATGAGTGACAAAGCAGATGGTTCAGCGGATATGAACTATGATGAGTTTCTTAGAAAAGCTTGTATTCACTCATCTAACACGGTAAAATTAGTATTAGAGAAACTGTGATTCGGAGGGGTAAAGTAATGCTATTTCTTATGGTTTTTGCCTTAATTGTAACTACAATTGTTGGTTTCTTTATTTATAAAGAAACTGAAGTTGAACACACACAAGGAATTGAAGAGTAATTGAGACGGCGCCTTTTTTGGGCGCTTTTTATTTTTAAAAATTAAGAGGTTAATGATATGAAAACTGTGTTAAAAGATTATTTTTTGCCAAGTGATTACGTCAATCGTTTTACTGACATTACATCTGATTATTTAAAATCACATGACAAAACTGCAGTGATGATTGACTTAGACAATACACTCGTCGCTTTTGATGATCCAGATATTAACGATGAAGTCATCGAATGGATAGAAACGTTACAAGAAGATGGTATTCAAGTTCTTATTCTATCTAACGGAAGAAAAAAAAGGGTCGAACGCTTTTGTAAAGACTCAGATTTGAAGTACATTCATACAGCGAGAAAACCAGCAATGCGAGGCTTCCATAAAGGAATTACAGAGCTCGGTGTGAAGAAGAAAGCAGTTGTAATGATTGGAGACCAAGTGATGACAGACGTACTCGGTGCCAATAGAACTGGAATCGATAGTATTTTAGTGTTACCTGTAAAAGAGAAAGACGCTTTTGTTACGAAGTTTAACCGCCGTATGGAACGACGTATTATGAAATGGATAGCTGATGAGGACTTACTAAATTGGAGGAACTATTAAATGACTGAATATAAATGTATCGGCTGCGGCGCAGTACTACAGTCTGAAGATGAAAATGAAAGCGGGTTTGTACCAAAAAGTCGTATTCACGAAGAAGACGTCATTTGTAGACGTTGCTTTCGTTTAAAAAATTATAATGAGACACCTGACGTTAATATTGAATCTGGGGAATTTATGACGATGTTAAACTCGATTTATGAAAAAGACGGAGTTATCGTTAAAGTGATCGACGTGTTTGACTTTGAAGGTAGTATTATTCCATCGTTTAACCGTATCGTTGGAAATAAGAAAATTATCGTTGCGGTAAATAAAATTGATCTTCTTCCTAAATCTACTAATGTGAGTCGTTTATTGAATCGCCTTAAAAAGATGCTTGCAGATGAAGGAATTATTGCCAATGAAACAGTCGTTGTTTCAGGTGCAAAAGGTTTTGGATTAGATGATTTGATCGAACAAATCAATCAATATAGCGTAGGTAAAGATGTATATGTAGTTGGTACGACAAACGTTGGTAAATCTACGTTAATTAATAAATTAATAGAAGCAACAACAGGTGAAAAAGAAGTGATTACGACGTCTAATATCCCTGGAACGACACTTGGTATGATCGATATACCTCTTGGAAATAATCAGTTTATGTATGATACTCCTGGAGTTATTGCAAAAAGTGCGATGAGTACGGTGTTATCTCTAGACGACGTAAAACATATTATGCCTAAAAAAGAAATTAAGCCACTCACATATCAATTAGACGAAGGACAAACTTTATTTGTTTCAAACTTGGCACAAATTGATTTTGTAACAGGTAATCGCTCTAGTTTTACAATATATCGTAGTGATAAGCTTGTCGTTCATCGTACGAAACTAGATAATGCGAAAGAATTTTATCGTAAGCATTACAATGGATTACTTGCACCACCAGAATTAGAGTCTCCTATTTTACTTGATAATAGTGAGACATATACATTTAAAACAGACGTTCGTAGTGATATTTTAATTAGTGGATTATGTTTTATAACAGTGGATAAAGATATCACAGTAAACGTTACAGTACCTAAAGGTGTAAAAGTGATTGCACGCCATACGGTATTTAAGGATAAGTAAAATGAGCTATGCAGTCATTGGTTATCCAATACATCATACGTATTCACCACTGATTCATAATACTAATTTTAAAAAGAACGATGATCCATTAAACTACGGTAAATTAGAAATTACACCTGAGCAACTAAAAAATATTGATGCAATTATGAAAAAAGAAAATCTTTTAGGCATAAACGTGACGGTACCTCATAAAGAAGAAATTATCCAATATCTAGATGAGATAGATGGTCATGCGAAGGAAATTTACGCAGTAAATACAGTTAAACGAATAGATCATAAATTATACGGGTATAATACAGATGTATCTGGATATAAACAAACGATTATTGACAACGATATTAAACACGATAACGTTTTAATACTAGGTGCGGGTGGTGCGTCAAAAGCAGTGTGTCTTGCACACCTTGAGCTCGGTTCTAAAGTGACAATTGTTACGCGCCGTAAAGAAAGTTTTCAAAGTTTTAGAACTCATGATTTTACAGCGTTAACAATTGATGAGTTTGAAGGTGGGGCGTTTGATATTGTTATAAATGCAACACCACTCGGTTTAAAGAGTGAAGATGCTTTTCAAACGTTTAAACTAAATCAACTGACCAATATAGAAAGTACAGTAGGTTATGATTTAATCTATAATCCTGCAGTCACTCCTTTTATGTCATATTTTAAAACGTCATTTAATGGGCTTGATATGCTCGTAAATCAAGCGATGATGTCATATGAAATATGGACAGGAAAAGTAGGAGATAGAGAAGAAGTAAAGTCAGTATTGCGAACGTATTTAAAGGAGAATAATGGATGACATTAACTGGTAAACAAAAAAGATATTTAAGAAAACTTGCACATGATTTAAAACCGGTCTTTCAAGTCGGTAAATTAGGTGTAACTGATGAATTCAATGATCAAATTTCCGATTACTTTAATAGTCATGAACTATTAAAAATTTCTATACTTCAAAACTGTCCGTACGACAAAAAAGAGATCGCTGAGAAATTAGCGTCTGGTACAGACAGTCATTTAGTTCAAATTATCGGAAGTATTATCGTTTTGTATAAAGAAAACAAAGAAGAGAAGACGATTCAATTACCATGAGAAAAATCGGAGTGTTTGGTGGGACACTAGACCCGATTCATATCGGGCATACTCATTTAATCGTTGAAGCAAAACGTCATTTTGATTTAGATGAAGTAATTATCGTCCCAGCATTTCAATCACCACATAAAGCGGACCGTCCGATTCATGAATCGGACCGCTTAAAAATGATTGAACGTGCGACTAAAGATTTAGACTTTATTTCTATTGACATGTTCGAACTTGAACATAAAGGTAAAAGCTATACGTATGATACGATGTGTTATTTAAAAGAAAAGTTCCCGAATGATACACTCTATTTTATTATGGGAGAAGATCAGTTTCACGCATTTGATAGATGGTATAAGCACGAAGAACTACTTGAAATTGCGCAGTTTATTGTATTAAAACGTACGATGGAAGAGACAAATATTACTGCACCATTTCTAACAGCAACAGTACCTATAATTGAAGTGAGTTCTAGCGAAATACGTAAACGTATCGGAAATGACGATTATTATAGTCATCTCGTTCATAAGAACGTATTTGATTATATTAAGGAGCACGAGCTATATGAATGAGCTTGAAGCAAAACAACTCGTACAAGAAAAGTTGCCTGAAAAGCGATTCGCACATTCCTTGCGTGTTGCTGAAACGGCCGTTTTAATGGCACGATTGTTTAAAGCAGATGAAAAGAAATGTCATCTTGCTGGTCTTTTACATGATTACTGTAAGTATGACGACTTAAATGATATGCATGAAATCGTTAAAGAGAATAGTTTAGATGACGAACTACAACTATACACGAGTGCGATTTTACATGGACCTATCGCAGCATTTTTAATGGAAAAAGAGTTTAATATTCACGATGAAGAAATTCTTCTCGCTATTAAAAATCATACGTCTGGTCGTGCAGACATGAATTTAGTTGAAAAAATTATTTTTGTCGCAGATTATATTGAACCCGCTCGAACAACACCTGGTGTTGAAGACATTAGAGATATCGTATATAACGATCACGATTTAGAACGTGCGGTATTTGAAATTACGAGAAGAAATATCTGTTATTTAGCAGAACAAGGTGTAAAAATATATAGTGAAACGTTTAAGTGTTATAACTATTATAATTAAAAAGGATGGATACTTTGGAAAGTAAAACATTATTAGATTTAGCAATTGATGCAGTCGATGGTAAACGTGCGGAAGATATTCGAGTATTTGATGTTAGAGAATCGAGTACAATTGCGGATTACGTATTCATTTGTCACGGATCATCAGACCGTCAAGTAAAAGCAATTGCAGGTGCTTTAGAAGCACTTGCAGAAGATAACGACCTCCAAGTTTCGGTTGAAGGATCGCGAGAAGGTAAATGGATTCTAGTCGATTTAGGAGATGTTATCGCACATATCTTTACAAAAGTAGAGCGTGAGTACTATAATTTAGAGCGTCTATATTATGATGGTGAAGCGGTTGAGCTCTAAGTATGAGGCGTTTAGCTATTTATACGAAGCTATGAATTATGACATCCCATACAGTTTATGGATTGATATTATAGAACCATTTAACAAAAACACGTCAATTCTAGATGTTGGATGTGGTACAGGTGAAATTTTAAAACAGTTAACTGCATCTAAAAAGATAGGGATCGATAATTCTGAAACGATGATTGAAATCGCCACGAGAAATGATGACTCTAGTCAATATTTTGTTAATGATATGAAAAATTTTAAGCTAAATGAATCATTTGATTTGGTAATCGCGACAGTCGACGTCTTAAATTATGTCGAAGACTTAGATTCATTTAAACGCGTTCTTCTAAATGTATACGAACATTTAAATGACGACGGAGTCTTTATTTTTGATATTCATAGTGAGAGTAAAGTAAATGCGATGATTGAAGGCGAAATGTTTACGGATGAAAGTGATGATTTCGTCTATATTTGGAATACAGTAAAAGATGATGATTTGTCTCTTCATCATGAGCTAACGTTTTTTATTAAAAATGAAGATGATTTATATGAAAGATATTTTGAATCTCATTATCAACGAACATTTACTCATGATACTGTGTTAAATGTATTACAGGCACTGAATTTTAAATTAGTAAAAGCGTTTAGTGATTTCGATTCTGATGGAACTATTCGAGACTATTCAGAACGCACTTTTTACATCGTAAAAAAATAAAAAAAGATAATTCAGCTTTTGACAGCATATGTATATAAAGAGGTGTCTTATGACTGAATTATTTTTTAAATATAAAACGATTATTTCTACTGCTGCACTAGGTATTATAGCAGTCGTCATGTTTATTTTATTTTTTAAAACGACAGATGATTTTGAATGGAAGATTTTATAATCAACCTAG
>NZ_KV802751.1:0-59887 GCF_001810835.1 Nosocomiicoccus sp. HMSC067E10
TCCAAAAGTCCAACTTTTGGGTAGCACAACATATGAGGGGGAATATTTATTATAGCCAATCGTTTTCGCGATATTTTTTCTTTAATGTAAAACCAATACCAAAAATAGCAACAAATCCAATTGCTAATAGTATTGTGAGTCCCCACATCTCTTCAGCGAGTGTGACTGATAATAAAACGAGTAAAACGATTGCGAGTACCGCAAGTATGAAAAAAATCCCTTTCGATTTTTTCTCCATGTATATCGACTCCACATATAAATTTTCTCAATTATATCATAGAATAAGTACGATATGATATAATTGTACAGTTAAATAACCTAAATACGAAGGGAACTTTTGAATGACAGTAAGAAAAGATTTAAGAAATATAGCGATTATCGCCCACGTAGACCACGGTAAAACGACGTTAGTCGACCAATTATTAAAACAATCTGGTTTATTTAGAGACAACGAACACGTTGAGGACCGTGCGATGGACAGCGGCGATATTGAAAAAGAGCGCGGTATTACGATTTTATCTAAAAACACTGCGATCGATTATGAAGATGTAAGAATTAATATTTTAGATACACCAGGACATGCTGATTTCGGTGGAGAAGTAGAACGTATTTTAAAGATGGTCGACGGAGTAATACTCGTCGTTGATGCATTTGAAGGTACTATGCCACAGACGCGTTTCGTGCTTAAAAAAGCGTTAGACGTCGGTGTGACGCCGCTCGTTGTCGTTAATAAAATCGATAAACCACAAGCACGACCTGAAGCGGTTGTCGACGAAGTACTTGAACTATTTATCGATTTAGGAGCAGATGATGACCAACTTGAATTCCCAGTCGTATACGCTTCAGCGATGAACGGAACTGCAAGCTTAGATCCAGAAACTCAAGACGACAATATGAAAGTGCTATACGATACGATTTTAGAGTCTGTTCCTGCACCTGTAGATAATAGCGATGAACCGTTACAATTCCAAGTATCATTATTAGATTATAACGATTACGTTGGACGTATCGGTATCGGTCGTGTATTTAGAGGGTCAATTTCAGTTGGAGAAAATGTATCACTCGTTAAATTAGATGGTACAGTAAAACAATTTAGAGTCACTAAAATGTTTGGATTTTTAGGTCTGAAACGTATTGAAATTGAACATGCGAAAGCTGGAGACATTATCGCATTAAGTGGTTTAGAAGATATTAACGTCGGTGAAACAGTCACAGACCGTGAAACAGTAGAAGCACTCCCTGCACCAACTATTGATGAACCTACGTTACAAATGACGTTTTCAGTAAATAACTCACCATTTGCTGGGCGTGAAGGTAAATTTGTAACAGCACGTCAAATTAAAGACCGCTTAGATATTCAACTAGAAACGGACGTATCGTTAAGAGTCGACCAAGGAGCAACGCCAGATCAGTTTATCGTTTCTGGACGTGGAGAGTTACACTTATCCATCTTAATTGAAAATATGAGACGTGAAGGATACGAGCTTCAAGTATCTAAACCAGAAGTTATTATTCGTGAAATTGATGGTAAAAAACATGAACCGTTTGAGCGCGTACAAATTAACGTACCAAGTGAACATGCAGGAAGTGTCATTGAGTCGCTCGGCCAACGTAAAGGTGAAATGTTAGATATGGCGACTGAAGATGGTCAAACGAAACTCGTGTTTTTAGTACCATCTCGTGGTTTAATAGGATATACGACAGAGTTTATGACGATGACTCACGGTTATGGTATTTTAAACCATACGTTTGAAGATTATCGTCCAGTAATCCAAGGTAAAATTGGTGGACGTCGTAATGGTGTACTCGTTTCTATTAACAAAGGTCCAGCGAGCGCATTTGCAATTATGAACTTAGAAGACCGTGGAACAAACTTCACTGAACCTGGTACAGAAGTGTATGAGGGAATGATCGTCGGTGAGAACTCACGTGAAAATGATTTAGGTGTAAACATTACGAAAACAAAAGCACACACAAATATGCGTTCAGCAACAAAGGACCAAACAGAAACGATGAAACGTCCAAGAATTATGACGCTAGAAGAAGCGTTAGAATATATTAACGTCGATGAGTTAGTAGAAGTGACGCCAGAGTCGATTCGTTTACGTAAAAAGATTTTAAACAAAAGTGAACGCGACCGTGCGCTAAAGAATGCTAAAAAGCAAGAGGAGTAGAAGGCAATGTTTTTTTCGTTCGTCTTAATGACAGCGGCACAAACAGACGAGAGTAGTTTATATAACCGCTTGTCGATGTTTGGTAAGCTATATGGCGCAGAACAAAATCCAGATACTGCGATGTGGTTATTGTTTATTACTGTATACGTACTATCAGTTCTCGCATACGTACTCGGTTTTGCGAAAAAGTTAAAGCTTTGGCAAAACATCGTGATTTATATCATTATGCTATTATTCTCATTACCACTGACATTTTTTGCAGCGTTTTACCCGGTTGCAGAGTGTTTAATCGTCATCGTATTTGTAATGGGAATGTACCGATATAGACTGTATAAGGAAAAGAAAAAAGGTACGATATCGTTTGATAATAAAGAAACGCATAAATAATAAAACGACCTGTCACATATATTAAAATGTGACAGGTCTTTATTTTATACGAACGTAAATGCTGTAACGTATTCGTATCGTTCGATGATTTCTCCGTCTTTAATGACGAGTAGGTCGATCATACCGTCGTCGTATAATCTCTTACCATTATTAGAAAACTGTGCGTAATGCTCGTAACGGTCTTTATATGCGAGTGTTGTCGTCCCGTTTTTATGTGTAATTTCATACTTTACGCTTTTTGGTTCAGCGTATTCTAAAAATGGGTCGAGCGCCATAATAAACGTGCCGTTTAGCAGTTCTTCTTTTTTATTTTTATATCTCTTTTCTGATTTTAACGTCGGTGGAAGTGTGTCTCCTTCTATAATTTGACGGTTCCACTCTTCACTATCCTCAAATTCAATGTGTTCTTCATCATGTACTAAATCTTCTATATGTATTTTACGATCGTCGAAAATCCATGCACTCGAGTCTAATGTAATGACGAAGTTTACGTTTCCTTTAATTTGTAGCAGCATGTAACCCCTCCTAAGCTTAAATTATACCAAATTATACATAATTGAACATAGCCACTCACTTGAAAAATGTAATACTGTAGAGTAGTATTTAGTTGTAATGAAAAGGGGGAAGGGCCTTGTCTAGTGAAGAAACTTTAAAAAGGCTTGCATTAGAAACACTCGAGCAAGATGCAGATAGAATCGTACAACTGATTCGTGTTCAAATGGATAATTTGACAATGCCTCAATGCCCGGTATATGAAGAAGTGTTAGATACTCAAATGTTCGGGTTATCTAAAGAAATTCATTTTGCAGTGAGACTAGGGTTAATAGATAGAGAGCATGGACGTTCGATATTAGCAGATTTAGAAAAGCAAGTATCAGACGTACATGAAGCGTATTATGAGCATAGAGAACAACTAAAAAAGGCAAATAAGTAGTGGGTGATCCAATGAAGAAAGCAAAACGCTTAAACTACCCGATTAGTAAGACAAATCAGCACATTGATTATGTCATTATATTTGCATACATAGCACTTGCAATTATTGGCCTTGTCATGATTTATAGTGGGAGTATGGTTAAATCATCACGCAGTGAGATGACGAACTTTAATCCAAAGTTTTTCTTTGATTCGCAGTTACGTTTTGTCATATTTGGGATGACGATATTTGTAATTATTACATTTTTTACGAGTTCACGATTATTTAGAAAGCCGATTATTCCAATTGCGTTAATTGCGGGAAGTATTCTTTTACTTCTTGCGACTCAGCTTTTCGGTATTGAAGTAAATGGTGAGAAAAACTGGATTCGTCTCGGATTTATAAATTTACAGACATCTGAGTTCGTTAAAATTGTTGTCATTATGTATTTAGCATATGTTTATGACAGGCGACTACGTATAAAAACAGAGCTTATCCCTACAGATACGAAGCACTTGATGCCATTTGTACTCGTACTCGTAATGACGTTATGGATTGGTAGAAATGACTTCGGAACGTCGTTAATCATTTTATCGATTATTATCTCGATGTTTTTCTATTTAAACTTTGAACGGAAATTTACGTTTATGATATTTGCAGGAATTGTAGGTATTATCATCCTTGTCGTCGGAGCTTTTATCATGTTTGACGGACAATTTTTAAGTTCATATCAGCTCGCGAGAATCGATACGTTTTTCCATCCGTTTAATGATCCGTATGGCGATGGATATCAGCTTACGAATAGTTTGATTGCGATAGCCAATGGAGGACTAATTGGGCAAGGTATTGGAAACGGCATATTGAAACTCGGATTTTTACCTGAAGCACAGACGGACTTTATATTTTCAGTTATCGCTGAAGAACTTGGGCTCATCGGGGTACTTATCGTACTAGGATTATATGCAACAATTGTCATTAAAGCATTTTATTATTCATATCATACTGGAGATTTATATTTAAGACTCATTACGTTTGGGATTGGTATATATATTACAATCCAATGTTTCTTTAACATTGGAGGCGCAACGAAAACTATTCCATTAACGGGTGTTCCGTTACCGTTACTCAGTTACGGTGGATCAAGTTTCTTAAGTATATCGATTGCATTAGCAGTATTATCTGTGGCTATTAAAGAAATTAGATATCGTAAAGCAATCAATCGTGATTAAAGACGTTGTTATAACGTCTTTTTTTAATATAAAAAAACGTGAGGGGAAACCCTCACGTTTTATGGTTCATAGTCCGGTCGACTAATGAGTAAGATGTAATAGCATAGTATACCGAATATTAAAGTGATAAATAATGCATGGAATAGTGCGATGAAAATATTTGCGTACGTAAATATCGTTAAAGCACCTGTGATGATTTGTAATACGAGTAAAGTCATCATGATAATCCAACCGTTCTTAATGACTCGGTAGTTGCTGTAATGTTTTAATACGTGAATTAAAGCGATAACCATCCAAATAAATAGTATGAGTACTAAAAAGCGGTGTCCCATTTGAACGGCTTGATAAAAGTTCGTTGGTAAAATTTGGTTTGGCATACAGTGTGGCCATTTTGTACATGCGAGTGATGCATCGGCATGTCTAACTAATGCGCCGCTATATATTACGAAATAAATATAAATAATAATCCCGATCGTATGACGTCTCAATCCTTTATGTATGATAAGACCTTTCGTATCATACTTTAAGTCAACGTGGAAGACGAGTAGTGTTAACACGAACACAGCTGCAAAACATATTAACGAAATTCCAAAGTGTGCAGCGAGAACAAACTCACCGTGCCATAAACCAACAACTGCCGCGGCACCAATTAAACTTTGGATGAGAATAAAACTAAGAGATACACAGACGAGAAACTTCGTTTCTCTAATATGTGAGAGTTGTTTCCAAGCCATAACTCCAAAGATGATTAAAAAGATAATTGCGATTCCAGATACACCTCTATGTGCAATCTCAATTATCGTATCTAATGGCCAGTCTTTAGGGATAAGTTGACCATGACATAGTGGCCAAGAATCTCCACACCCTTCAGCAGATCCAGTTTTTGTCACGAGTGCTCCACCGATTTGAACAAAAACCATGATGAGTGTAGTGATCACCGCCACTATTTTCAATTTTTTATACAACCAAAACACCTCATTAAAAAAATCCGTACAAATATCTGTTCAATTAATAAATATAAACCATCACATAGAATCATGCAATAATTAAAGTTATAAGAAAGACTTAACAAAATTGTAAACTGTGGTAGAATCTATATGTAAACAATAGCGTCTATAGTGGTACTTTCCATAGATAAATGTTTAAATTGTAAATTATTTGAACAATTTTTGAACAATCTGTGAAAAAAAGGTATCAACACTATAGATTCTCGGTCTGTTTTCCTATATCATTATAGTAACTAGAAATGTTGGTGAAAGGGGGCGAAGGTTAAATGCAGAGTCATGTGTCTAGTGAAAGGCATACGATGACGTTTATTGAAAAACAACAAGCATTTCGAGTGTTAATTAAAGAAGGTATCATAAAAGCGAACTTGATCCCAGCATTTGCTGCTGGTTTTCTAGCTGTTATGTATTATGGTCATTCTTTTTTCAGCTCGCTTCCATTGTTGTTAATCATGCTATTAGGTGTTGGTCTTTTAATTGGTGGCGTTGCTGCACTGAATAACTATTATGACCGGGATATTGATTCAGTTATGAAGTCTAAGCAACAACGACCAAGTATCGACGGCACGTATAGTGGGAAAGACATCCTATGGATTGGTTTTTCAATGGTTGTTATAGGAGAAATTCTCTTATATTCAATTAATATGACTGCAGGTACACTTGGCCTCTTAGCTGGTTTTGGCTATGTAGTCCTATATTCCATCTACTCTAAAAGACATTATGTTGTCAATACAGTAGTTGGAGCATTACCAGGAGCAGCACCTCCCTTAATTGGATGGGCGGTTATAGACCCAAACTTACATACACTCGCGTTTGCGATGTTCTTTGTAATGTTTATATGGCAACCACCGCACTTTTACGCTTTAGCAATAAATCGTAAAGATGAGTACAGCACCGCTAACATTCCAATGTTACCGAGTGTGAAGGGAGAAAAACGTACGGTTAGGTCGATTGTGATGTGGATATCACTACTCGTCATTACCCCGTTTTTCATGACTGATTTAGGGATTTGGTTTGTCGTATTAATCACACTGCTGAACTTAAGTTGGTTAATACTTTCCTTAAACATGTTTAAGCCAATCACCGATTACAAGCGCTATGCAAAAACAGTGTTTGTATTTTCTTTAAATTACATTCTTATTTTTTACGTTATGATTATAGTCGCCGGTCTATTAATCTAAACTTATTTTTGAAAGAGGGGTCTATTAGATGAAGAACAGTTGGACTAAAACAAAATTTTATATGTTAATGTCTGTTCTTGCTATTTTCTTAGCAGGCTGTGGTAAAGAAAACTTAAGTGCTTTACATCCTGCTGGTGAAGTTGGGAGACAACAATTTTTCTTAATTATTCTTTCAATTTCAATCATGTTACTTGTCGTTGGAACAGTAGCAATCGCATTTACAATTGCAGTTGTAAAAAGTCGTAGAAGTAAAGTGGGAGAAGATTTCGTACCAAAGCAAGTTGCGGGTAACCATACACTTGAAGTAATTTGGACGACTATCCCAATTATTTTACTTATCATCTTAGCAATCCCAACAGTTTGGGTAACATTTACTCTAGCAGACGTTGAGGATATGGTAACTGAAGATGGTGTAGCGAACAAAGATTCAGTAATCGTTAACGTAACTGCTTACCAATATTGGTGGGAGTTTGAATACGTTCATGAAAATGTTGTTACGAGTCAAGACTTAGTCGTTCCAACGGATGAAAAAGTATTCTTCAACTTAAAAGGTGCTGACGTAAAACACTCATTCTGGGTACCTGCAGCGGGTGGTAAACTCGATACAAACGTTGACGGAATCAACAGCTTCTACTTAGTGTTTGATGATGACAAAGCAGAAAATGCAGATCGTTTATTCTACGGTAAATGTGCGGAATTATGTGGTCCTTCACACGCACTAATGGACTTTAAAGTAGTTGCATTACCAAGAGCAGAATTCGATCAATGGTTAGCTGATATGAAAGTTTACGAAGAAGAGGCAAAAGTTGCATCAGCTGACGATGCAAAAGAAGGTCAAGAAATCTTCAACAACTCTTGTATAGGATGTCACGCAGTTACACCAACTAACCCTGGTGCTGCTGGACCAAACTTAACTAACTTTGGTGATAGAGAACTTATCGCTGGTATTTTAGAGCACAACAAAGAAAACTTAGTAAGCTGGATCAAAGATCCAGAAAAGATTAAACCAGACAACAAAATGACTGGTGCTTATCAATTAAACGATGAAGAAATTGACAAAGTAGCTGCATACTTAATGGAGCTAAAACTAGATAAAAACTCTGGCGATGTCGAAAAAATGAAAAAAGAGATTGAAGCAGAGGAAAATGAAGACAATGATGAAGGGGGCGACAAATAAGCATGGCAACAGTTAATGGGCAAAAAGTTGGCTTTGGGCGTTTAATATGGGAATATTTAACGACAGTAGACCATAAGAAGATTGCAATCCTTTACTTAATTGGCGGTGGATTCTTCTTCGTCATGGGTGGTATTGAAGCGATGCTTATTCGTATTCAGCTCGCGGTACCAAATAACGATTTCTTATCAGCTGGATTATTTAACGAAATGATTACGATGCACGGTACTACGATGATATTCTTAGCTGCGATGCCAATTTTATTCGCATTTATGAACGCAGTAGTTCCATTACAAATTGGTGCACGTGACCTAGCGTTCCCATTCATGAACGCTTTAGGTGTTTGGATGTTTATTCTAGGTGGTATTTTCGTTAACGTTTCTTGGTTATTCGGAGATGCACCTGACGCAGGTTGGACAAGCTATGCATCACTATCAATTGCATCACCTGGACACGGTATTGACTTCTACGCAATCGGTTTACAGATTGCAGGGGCTGGTACGTTAATTACAGGTATTAACTTTGTAACAACGATTATTACGATGAGAGCACCAGGTATGACTTATATGAGAATGCCATTATTCACATGGACAGCACTTGTTGCATCAATCCTTATCGTATTCGGTTTCCCACCATTAACAGTAGGGCTTTTCCTATTAACGTTTGACCGTATGTTCGGTTCGAACTTCTTCATTGTTGAAGCTGGTGGTAACACTATTATTTGGGAACACTTATTCTGGATCTTCGGACACCCAGAAGTATATATTTTAATCTTACCGGCATTCGGTATTTTCTCAGAGATTTTCGCAGTATTCTCTAGAAAGAGATTATTCGGTTACTCAGCGATGGTATTCGCGACAGTATTAATCGGATTCTTCGGATTCATGGTTTGGGCGCACCACATGTTTACAGTTGGTTTAGGTCCAACAGCGAACGCTATCTTCGCATTAGCGACAATGGCAATTGCGGTACCAACGGGTATTAAAATATTTAACTGGATTGCTACAATTTGGGGCGGTAGTATTACATTTACAACTCCAATGCTTTATGCATTAGCGTTTATCCCTTCATTCGTAATGGGTGGGGTAACAGGTATCATGCAAGCGGTAGCTCCAGCAGACTATCAGTACCATGACTCATACTTTATCGTTGCGCACTTCCACTACGTAATCGTAGGTGGGGTAGTATTCGCGATATTAGCAGGTCTTCACTACTGGTGGCCATTAATGTTTGGAACTAAGCTAAACGACACATTAGGTAAAATCGAAATGGCAATCTTTGCTATCGGTTTCCATATGACATTCTTAGTTCAACACTGGTTAGGTTTATGGGGAATGCCACGTCGTGTATTCACTTACTTAGACGGTCAAGGCTTTAACTTAGCAAACTTAATCTCAACAATTGGTGCATTACTCATGGCAGTTGGGGTAATCGTACTTGTTATTAACATCATTATGACAGTTGTTAAAAATGATAGAGTCGTAAACGTTGACGTTTGGGACGGTCGTACACTTGAGTGGGCAGTTGCAACACCAACTCCAGAATACAACTTCTTCCAAACTCCACTAGTACGTGGTTTAGATGTTTTACAGTTAGAAAAAGAAGAAAATAACGGTGAAATTCCATCAGCTGGACCAGTTGAGGATATTCATATGCCAAATAACTCAATTATTCCGTTTATCTTAACTTTAGGGTTATTCATTGCAGGATTTGGTGCATTATTCCACGCATCAGGTCAAGAGTGGGCGATTGCAGCGGTTAAAGATTTACCAAGCATGAGACCTTGGTCTATGATTTTACTCGTTGGTGGTTTAACGATCACATTCCTTTCAATGATGGCGAGATCTTGGATTGATGACCACGGTCACTACATCAAGAAAGAACGTATTGAAAAAGAAATGCGTGAATATGAAGAAAGAAAAAGAGGTGCGAACTAATGGCAGAAGTTAAATATAATGTTGATAATGCTAATTGGCCGAAGCACCCTGAAACAGCTACGTTAGAAGGTAAAAACAAGTTTGTTGGTTTCTGGACATTCTTAGCGGGAGAGACAGTATTATTCTCTTGTCTCTTCGCGACTTACCTCGCACTTAAAGACTCAGTGCCAAGTAGCGATCACTTATTAGCAGCTGACCTATTCCACTTAGAGTTAGCGTTCGTAATGACGATGTTCTTATTAACATCATCATTAACGAGTGTTTTCGCAGTACACCATATGAGAAATAACAACTTCGCGAAAATGCAATTATGGTTAGGAATTACAGTTCTTTTAGGTGCTGGGTTCTTAGCACTTGAAATCTACGAGTTCATTGCATATGTACAACTCGGTCACACGTTTAGATCAAGTGCGTTCGGTAGTGCATTCTATATCTTAATCGGTACACACGGATTCCACGTTATTATCGGTTTAATTTGGATTACATTACTCATCATCCGTAACTCTGGACGCGGATTATCAGTATACACAGCTGCGAAAGTTAATACAGCTTCATTATACTGGCACTTCATTGACGTTGTGTGGGTGTTCATCTTCACAATCGTTTATCTGTTAGGGGTGTTATAAATGGCGAACGTAGAAACTGAATCATTAACAAGAAAAGAGTTAGACGCACTTTACAAAGCACGTGCAAAAGAAATGAGACTTCAACTAACCTCTTTTGCTCTTATGATTTTCATGACATTTATAGCATTTGGATTAGTAGCATTAGACTTTAACAAATACTTTGTTGGAGCAATCATTGTTACTTTAGCGTTTGTACAAGTTATTCTACAATTCTTCTACTTCATGCACATGAAGGACAAAGGACATGATTTTGCGAAGCTATTTATCTTAGTTGGTATGTACTTTGCAATTGCGTTTATTATCACATTTGTGTTCATTGTATGGATTGGAACAGGTGGAATTCAATAAACTTCAATGGACTAGCATTGCTAGTCCATTTTTTTGTTAGAAAATAGACATATTAAAATATGTTCGTTTCATTAAAAATAGTCTATAATGGTATGTAGCTTATATTAAAAGGGTGATAAATTTGGATCGTTTAATGTCGATACGAATTTTTGGTTTCATCGGAAATTGGAGTCCATTTTTAATTGCGTTTATTATTGTAGCGTCAGTAGTGTACTTCTTAATTACGATGAAATGGTACAAAGATATACCAGGTGGTCGAAAACTAACTAAATTAGAGTTTTGGATGTCAATTACAGTTATTTTATTATTTTATATAACGTTCGGATCACCAATTGATATATTAAGTCATATTTTATTTACGTTTCATATGGTGCAAATGGCACTTGGGTTGTTACTCATTCCGCCGTTACTATACTTTGCAATACCAGATTACTTATGGGCATACATGGTAAAACTACCTGTATTACGATTTTTCCATAAGATTGGTCAGAAACCGTTACTAGCGCTCATACTTTTCTGTGGTGCGTTTTCGCTTTACCATATCCCTACAGTTATGGATACGTTAAAGTTAAATCAGTCATTACACTTTATGTCATTAGCGATTTTATTTTTACTTGCAACAATCGCATTTTGGCCAGTATTAAATAAAGTGGATCCTCAAGAAAAGCATATGAACTACTTATTTAAGACATTATATGTATTTGGTATTGGTGGATTATTATTACCAGCATGTGGGTTAATCATTTTCTCAGAGACACCTATGTATAAGACGTACACTGAAAGTGCGGCATGGTTAAAATCGATGGAGCTTTGTGTTCCAGTAGGTGTTCTTGATACGCTAAAAGATCAAAATATGATTAGTGGACCGGAATACTTCAGTCATATGACGCCACTGTCTGACCAACGTACAGGTGGAATCATTATGAAGATTCTTCAAGAAGTGTTCTTTGGATTTATCATTGCGTATTTATTTGCAAACTGGTGGAAACAAGAGTCTAGAGATCCAGATGAAATTACGCGCGAATCATTAGAAAGAGCAAATGAGCGTAAAAAGTTAGAAGAATTATATAGATAATAGAGGGTTGAATTATGAATTTGCATTTTATACTACCAACGATTAGTACGTCATTTATCGTATTAAGTGCGATAATGATGGCAATTGGACTTTACAAAATGTTTAAGAAAAGAGACCTTGCTGGTCACGATAAGTTTATGACATTAAGTGCATGGTTTGCGTTAATTTTCTTTATCATTTACTTATCGAAGACAGTATTTTTAGGAAGTACGCAGTTCGGTGGACCTGAACATCTCGTAACATACTATGTTGTATTTTTAATTTCTCATATTATCTTATCTACAACAGGTGGTGTACTTGGAGGATTCCAAGTATTTACAGGTAAGAAGAGAATTTTATCGAAGCATAGAAAAGTTGGAATCTTTGCAGCAGTGATTTGGTTCTTAACAGCAATTACTGGAGTAACTGTGTATATTTTATTATATGTGTTATATCCAGGTGGAGAAACTTCTGGATTACTCGATGCGATATTCCATTAAAAAAACCCGTTACTTTTAAAGTAACGGGTTTTTTTATTAAGCGTGAACAGCTAAGTCGCTGTGTAATGCTCTAATTTTTTGAATTGCATGTTCAACAATTCTTTCTGGGAAATGTTCATCTTTTCCGTATTCAATACCTGTTGGGAAATACCACTTACCAATGTAAGGATCCATAAGTTGAAGTACAGCGTCGTTCGCACCGACGTCACCACTTACTGCATATGCAGGGAAACGTAGGTAAAACACACCTTCAGGAACTTTGTACTGGAAGTCGAACGTCATACGTTCGTAATCCCAACTTCCACCTAAAACACAGCCATGTTCGTTCATGACCTCTTGTAATAAGTTTTGTTCAATTACTAATTTTTCAAGACCAGAATTTTCAAATACCATCCGAGTAGACCTCCCTATTCCAATATCTTTATTTTAATCGAAAAGAGCGAGAAACACAAATACAATTTTATGTACTACAATAGTATGGTATCATATTCTCAGTAGGAGGATGCGTATGTTTTCTACAAATCAAACAATCGAAATTTTAGATCATCTCGATCACATTAACGATATGGTAAAATCTTCTGAGGAATTTAAATCATATATATATTACAAACATAAATTAGAACAAGATAATGATACACAAATGCTCATCAAACAATTCAATAGATTAAAAGAAGACTTTGAAGAAGTTGAACGTTTTGGGAGATATCATCCAGACTATAAAGAAAAACGTAAAGAGATTCGTTTATTTAAAAAGAAAGTAGATATGGATGAAAACGTCATAGAATTTAGACGGGCAGAGTATGTACTACAAAGTTTACTCGACGAGATTTTATATATAATCGGTAAGTCTGTCAGTGATCATGCCAATGTCGTTAGTACGAATCCATTTTTTGCAAGTGGAGAGTCAAACTGTATGACGGGTGGCGGATGTAGTTGTGCAAGTTAAAAAACGGATTCGTATTTTACGAATCCGTTTTTTGTTATTAATAATTAATGAGTAGATTTGCTTTGTCTGGATAATCTGTAACGATCGTATGTGCACCTAAGTTTAGTAAGCGTGTCATCTCATTTGTATCGTTGATGACCCAATATCCGACTTTAACGTTTAAATCATCTAAGTAACGAATGAATCCAGCGTTATCGAGCTTAACAGACGATAAATTAATCGGGATTTGGAATGTGTCTCTTGACGGTTGGTATAGGTGACCAAGCCCACTATGGTAAAGCGTGTATGCTTTTGTCACTTCCTCAGTGCCAGCACCTAACGCAATTAAATCTCCACTAAAACTCGTGAAGCGACGAATTTGTTCATCTTCAAAACTTGTTACAATGACGCGGTCTGTTGCTTTCTCATCTAGTATAAGCTCGAATAGTAGAGGTGCAATTTTTTGACCTGCTTCTGTATCGATCGAATCTTTCATGTCGATGTTAATAATTTGGTGTGGATATTCTTTAAATAATTCACGTAAAGTAACGATGCCGGCATCAGGATGCCCACGATATATGTAGTTTCCTCTCACATCTTTAAAGTTATATCCAAAATCTAATTTTCGTAATTCGTCGAGCGTATAGTCTGAAACTTTTCCGCTATACTCAGTAACTCTATCTACATATAAGTCGTGAAGTACGACGATCTCATTGTCTTTTGTAAGTCGTACGTCGATTTCAAAACCGTCGACGTTTTGATTTACTGCATTATTAAACGCGAGTCTCGTATGCTCTGGATAATTTCCTTTACCTCCACGATGAGCGAATATGTATGGTCCGGGTCTTTTAAAGACAGGTTTCATTTCGTTTACTCTTCGCTCTGCTTGGATTTTACTATAAATATAAGCACTAGAAAGGCCAGCAGTCAGAAGAAGAAGTTTTGTACGTAATTTCATAATTGTCCTCCTAATGTGTCTAGTATACTAAAAGTTAAATGTGTTATCATGTGTTTAACGAAGAAGGGTGATATATATGCTAAAGGACCGCATTGGAATATATATTTATTTTAAGCATAATAAATTTATTAGACAGTTAAAGCGTCATGGTCATGTCGTTTACGTCAATACAAATAAGCAATATATGCTTATATATATCGATGAGAGCGAACTAGATGACACTTTAAAACGCTTATCTAACTTAAAATATGTGACAGAAGTACTCGTCAGTGAATATAAAAATATTAAACTATCCTATCCAAAAGGAACAGTTTAATTATTTTAACGGTGGAATGAGATGGTTGAGTCGTAACACACCGATCATATATTGGAAGAACAATTCCTCTTCATGAAAATCCTTCGGATCACGTGCTGTCATCTCGACGACTTGTATATCGTATAATTCACATAATTCGCGAATCATTTCGTACATTTTACCTTCCGGGCCGTTTCTTAGCCCTCGAAGGATTGTATAAAGAGCTTGGAAGTCTTTTTCGACAGGGTTCATGATTAAACTAAACGATGACGGCGCATCTTCATGGTGAAAGAAGATCGCTTTATTTACACGTTTGTGATTGTATTCGAGTAACGCTTTCAACTCGAAAATCTCGCTGTAGCCATGTCCTAAGACGATAAATTTTTGCATGAAATTTCAACCTCTCATAATTGTTTCTTTAATTATAGTATAAATAGAAAACGAGGTGTATACGTGAGAGTAATTACTGGTAAATATAAAAAAAGACGTATTGAGACGCTCGAACATAAAGACACGCGTCCGACGAGTGAAAAAGTAAGAGAAAGCATGTTTAGCGCAATCGGTGAAAGAGTCAGTGGGGATGTGCTCGATTTATTTGCAGGATCTGGTGCGCTTGGAATCGAGGCGTTATCTCGAGGCGGAGAACGCTGTATTTTTGTTGACGGTGCAAAAGACGCCATTCGTATCATTCATAACAATACGAAAGGGTTAGACGAACCTGTTGAAATTTACCGAAATGATTTTAGACGAGCGTTAAAAGCACTAAGTAAACGAGATAGACAAATGGATTTAATATTTTTAGATCCACCGTACAATAAAAAGTTGATTGATGAAGCACTTCATCTCATTAAAACGTACGATATATTGAAAAAAGACGGAATCATTATCGTTGAAGCGGGTGCGAATGAAACGATAGACTTAAACGGTTTTGTTGAATTAAAGCATAACGAAGTTGGAACGATTCAATATAAAGTGTTAACAACGGAGGAAAATTATGACTAAGAAAAAAATTGCAGTATGCTCTGGCTCTTTTGACCCGATTACATATGGACATATCGATATTATCGAACGTGCGTCAAGAATCTTTGACGTCGTCTATGTGTGTGTATCACATAACCAAACAAAAAAAGGACTATTTACGCCAGACGAACGTGTACACCTCATCGAAAAAACGATTTCTCATATTGACAATACAAAAGTCGATAAGCATGAAGGGTTGTTAATAGATTTTTGTAAAAAAGTCGATGCAGATGCAATCGTCCGTGGATTACGTGCAGTTTCAGATTTTGAATATGAAATGCAGATGGCGTCGATGAATAGAAAGCTCGCTGAAGAGATCGAGACGTTATTTATTATGACAAATAACAAATATTCGTTTATTTCGAGTTCAATCGCAAAAGATGTGGCAAAACACCACGGTAAAATTAGTGATGTCGTGCCACCAGTAGTCGAAGAAGCTCTCGTAGAAAAGTTTAAGACTTTAGAATCATAACAGGTTGATTAAAATCATTCACACGTCCTTGCGTTAACGTGTTATATATATGCGTCGCTTTTATCGTTTCGTAAAAGTCTGGCGCATCTTTTTTTGTTAAATTTGTTATAAAGCGACGATCTTGGATTGTCGATAAGTATTGTTGACCAGTATGATTCATTGCAAGCACTCTTAACTTATTCACCTCATAGTTACGAAAATCTTCTTCTGTAACGTTTAAAAGAACGTATAAGAGTAGACGTTGAAGACGTGTTCTCGTATAGCGTTTCGTTTTAATAGAATCGATAAACGATTCGTAATTATTTGATAGACGAATATTCTTTTTAAGACGATGTTCGAGACCTTCAGTCATCATGTATATGTCTTTTAAATCGTTTAAAGAACTGCGCTCGATAATTACTTTTAACGTATTAAACATGTGCTCATTTGTAATGACCTTATCTTCCATAATCACTTTTGCGAGAGTTTCTGGCATAAATTGAATCGCATGTTCGAGTTCTCCATTTAATAATGACTCGCGTATACTCGTCGCACTTGAAAACTGACTATGAGAGAGTGTTTTATCGTTATAATTGTTACCCGTGCGTTTAACCGTGTGCATAGAGACGTCAAAGTTTAAATCGTCGCGCGCTTTTAAATAACTCATACCGAGCGTGTTGTTTGGAGATTGAAACGCATCTTCATTTGTTAAGGCATACATTGCACGTGGATACGAATATCCTTTTTGTAACAGCGGTACGAGGTCTTCTTTCGTAATACGCTTTGCTTTTAAGTATGCACTATGGAGTTTCTCGATATCATCGAGTTCACTTCCGAAGACGATATCGGTAGTTTGTAGCATCTTTGCAGCAAGAAGCCCCCCATATGCAAAGTCATCCGCATAACTGATCGCATATAGTGTCGGTAGTTCAATGACTAAATCAACGTGTTTAATTGCTTCTTGTGCACGGTTAAATTTATTCGTCACAGCGAGTTCTCCGCGCTGAGTAAAGTTACCAGACATGATCGCAATCGTCACGTCCGGTTGAATTAATTGTTTGGAAGACTCGATGTGGTAAATATGACCGTTATGAAACGGGTTATACTCTGTAATTAAAGACAAAACTTTCATATCGCAACACTCCGTTTATTATTCGATATCATTATATCAAAATAGATAATAAATCTTAATTTTATTCGGTGATATGTTAAGAAAATAACTTGACACTTTCACTGAAAATCGGTAGAATGTTTGTTGTGCTTATAAGAGGTGGGTAAATATGAAGTGGTCATTATCGGAACTCAGAAAGTTTCAAAATACCGCATTTACTTTTGAAGAACACTTATCACTTGAAGATGTTTCGAATCGTCAAGACGTTCTAGATGTAAGTGATATTTTCACAGAAGGCTCAATCAAAAATAGTGGTCATGAATTTTATGTCGACATAACAATTCAGGCACGTGTTAAAATGGTTGATAGTCGTTCTGGAGAGGATGTTTTTTACGATTTAAGCGTAAATTCGTTTGAAACGTATGATGAGACGCTTGAAGCGGATGAAAAGCTAGAGGATCCGTCATTACATCCGGTGCTACATGAGCTCGACTTAGAACCAGTCATTCGTGAGTTAATAAATGTTAGCATTCCTGAAGTGTATTCTGAAAGTAATGAATTACCGGACTCATCAAACACTGATAATTGGAACGTCTACGGCAGTATCGAAGCGTACGAAAAAGATAAGCCTGTAGACCCAAGATTAAAAAAATTAGAAACGCTGTTTAAAACAGACGAAACGGAGGATTAACAATGGCAGTACCTAAAAGAAGAACTTCGAAAACTCGTAAAAATAAACGTCGTACACACATTAAGTTAAGTGCACCAGGAATGGTTGAGTGCCCTGAGTGTGGAGAAATGAAATTAAGACACCGCGTTTGCCCGAACTGTGGGTCATATAACGGTGCAGAAGTTGTAAACAACTAACATGGACATAGAAATGTCCATGTTTTTTTATTTATAAACTATTTATTTGTGTCATACGGATAAATTCCATATAATTTTATTTAACTATGACGATTGTAAGGAGACACATTATGAGGTATCTGTTTAATGATGAATTTAATGATGACATTCACTGTATAAGCGAAGAGGATTATAAGTTCTTTCATCATAATAAGTTTGATGATGAATCGCTTCATCGATTAATTAAAAGAGCACCACATGAACATACAGAAAGACTCGCGTCTATAATCGAAAAAGATATGCTCGAAATTGTTGGTGATCTTACAGAAAGTCAAAGAAATAATATTAAAAAATTAAAAAATGGCCATAAAGTCGTCATCGGCGGACAACAAGCAGGTCTGTTTGGCAGTCCAGCATATATTTTGCATAAAGTGATTTCGATTTTAGTCGTCGTAAAAGATATTAAGGAAAAAGTGAATTACGACGCGGTACCTGTATTTTGGGTCGCGTCTGAAGATCACGATTACGATGAAATTAACCATACTCACGTTTACGATAGTTTGCATAAACGTATTAAAAAAGTGTCATATAAACCAAATCTCGATATACAAATGAGTATCGGCTTTTATGAATACGATAAAAAAGAAATGTTAGACGTTCTCGATGAAGTATTTAATTATACAGAGGACTCAAAGCAAAATATCGAAATTAAAAATACAATCGAACGAGAAATTAATGCGCACACATTCTGGTCAGAGCTCTTTACAGCACTAACAAATAAAGTGTTCAGTGAGCATGGCTTACTCATATTTAATGCGCACAGCAAAGACGTTAGACAGTTAGAAAAAGAGATTTTTCAACGAATAATCGAAAAATCAGAGGAAATTGACGCAGCGTTTAGATCTGGTCAACAGTCATTTAATCAACACTTCGATATCAGCCCGACGATTCAAACGGACACGAATGTTCATTTATTTATTCATTCTGAATCGAACAGAGAGCTACTTCACCGTGACGGTGACGTCTTTAAAACTGAAGACAAAACATATACGAAAGAAGAGTTGTTAAACTATTTAAATGAATCACCAGAAACATTCAGTAACAACGTCGTCACACGACCGCTAATGCAGGAGTTACTATTTAATACAATTGTCTTTTTAGGTGGAGGCGCAGAAGTAAAATATTGGGGAGAACTTCACGAAGTATTTAAAGTAATGGATAGAGAAATGCCGATCGTCTTAAAACGTATGTCTTTCCTCCACGTTCCACCACAATTAGAAAAACGATTAAACGAATACGATTTATCGTTAACACCGAATTTAGTTGAACATATTGAAAAAGAAAAAGATAAACTTATAGATAAATCGACGAATGAAAAGTTGTTACAACGTATTCAAACTCTAAAAGACGTGATTGAACAACAATATGAGTCTCTTGGAGAAGTAACTGAAACTAAACATGAAGAGACACTCATCGATATTAACGAATCTCGTATGTTAAAAGAAGTCGATTATTTAGAACGAAAATATCAATACGATGTCAAACGACAAGTGAGAAATAAACTCAATCAATTAGATGAACTTCTAATGTTATTACTTCCGAAAAATGCACTGCAAGAGCGTACGTTCCACCCAACAGTATTTTCAAATGCGTTCATTGATTTTACACCATTAACTTATACGGATCAGTTAATCATTATTATGGATTAACCCTTAAAAACGGCTCAAAAAGTTGAGCCGTTCTTTTTTTGCAATTTTTTAAGAAGAAAGTGGTGGAAAGTGGTAGAATATGGTAAATTATTAATATAGTAGGTGGGAGGAGGTAGTTTGGGTGTTTATTGGCGAGTATCATCATAATTTAGACGCTAAAGGACGCATGATCGTCCCGAGTAAATTTCGAGATGAATTACAAGCGCAATTTGTCATTACTCGCGGATTAGATAAATGCTTATTTTGTTATACAGTCGACGATTTTAAAGCGATTGAACAAAAGACAAAACAACTACCACTCACAAAACGTGATGCAAGACGTTTTACACGACTATTCTTTTCTGGCGCAGCGATTGTTGACGTCGATAAGCAAGGACGTGTAAATATCCCACAACATTTAAGAGACTACGCAGATTTAAGTAAATCGTGTACAGTCATCGGTGTTTCGGATCGTGTGGAGATTTGGGATACAGACAGCTGGAACGATTTCTACAGTGATTCAGCAGATAACTTTGAAATGATTGCAGAAGACTTAATTGATTTTGATTTATAAGAGGGTGAAAAAATGTTTAAACATGACACAGTATTATTAAAAGAGACAATTGACGGTTTAAACATTAAACCAGACGGCATCTATGTAGACGCTACACTCGGTGGTGGCGGACATACATCTTATTTACTTGATCAATTAACGACAGGTCGAGTGATTTCATTTGACCAAGATATTCTTGCAATTAATCACGCTAAAGAAAAATTTAATGACGACCGACTAGCGCTCGTTCATCGGAATTTTAAATATTTAAAAGAAGAATTAAACAAACTCGGCATCGGAAAAATCGATGGCATTTTATATGACTTAGGCGTATCGAGTCCACAATTAGATTTAGTCGAACGCGGTTTTTCACATTCGAAAACAGCACGACTCGACATGAGAATGGATCAAACACAAAGTCTAGATGCTTATGAAATTGTAAATACATATAGCTATGACGACCTCGTACGCATTTTCTTTAGATATGGTGAAGAGAAATTCTCAAAACAAATCGCACGTGAAATCGAAAAACGACGTGCGGAAAAACCAATTGAAACGACGACAGAGTTAAGCGACTTAATTAAATCGAAAATTCCTGAGAAGTTTAAACGCATGAAAGGTCATCCAGCACGCCGAGTCTTTCAAGCATTACGAATCGCGGTAAATAACGAACTTGAAGTATTTGAAAATAGCTTACAAGATGCGATCGAATTGTTAGATAAAGGTGGTAGAGTCTCGGTCATTACGTTCCACTCACTCGAAGATAGAATTTGTAAACAAATTTATTTAGAGTATGAACGCGGACCCGAACTACCTAAAAACATGCCGATTATCCCTGAAGGATACGAGCCAATTTTAAAAAGAGTCAATAAAAAGCCGATACTAGCGAGTGACGAAGAACTTGAGAATAATAGTCGTGCACGTAGCGCTAGACTTAGAATCGCAGAAAAGTTAAAGTGATAGGGAAGTGAAACCATGGAAGCAGCACGCGTAAGACAAACAGTTCAAAAAGAACACACACAACAAAATCATGTACATAACGTAGCGCCAAAGAAAAAACGCTACCTTGTAAGTCTGAAGTTAAATGAGCTTCTGTTATATGTCGCTTTAATGATTGTTTTATCGGCAGCAGTAGTATTTGTACTCAACACAAAATTAGAAGCGCATGAATATGAGAGAGAAATATCTCAAATCAACTACGAAATTAACGCTACAGAAAAAGAGATAGACGAACTAACAACAGAAGTTACACATTTATCTTCATACGAACGCATTTATCAAAAAGCAAATGAACTTGGGCTAAAACCAAACAATGATAATGTAAAGGTTGTTAGGAAGTATGAAAAGTAATTTTAAGTCTAATATCTTTAAGTCGTTAAAACAGCGACGTAAAAATCAATTTACTTTTTCAATACCGATTATTACACTCCTGATTTATATTAGTTTAGGAGTGTTTTTTGCTTTACTCGTTTTTAATATCATTACGATTATGTTGTTTAAAAATGTGGATGACGTCAATTTAAAAGATCAAGCGCGCAGTAAATATGAACGTCACACCGTTAACCGTGCTGAACGTGGTAAAATTACTGACCGCGATGGGAATGTTTTAGCAAGAGATACGGAAGCTTATAATATCGCGGTCATCGTCGGACAAGATTTTGATAATCATATCGAAGATAAAAACGAAGTAGCAAAAGTCTTATCTGAAATTATGAATATGGAAGAAAAAGAAATTTTAAAGGTAATCGATGATGGTATTAAAAATAATAGATATCAAGTTGAATTCGGTAGTAAAGGAAGAAATATCGATTATAAAGCAAAAAGATTAGTAGAAGAGAAAGAATTAAAAGGAATTGTTTTTACTCCTGTTGTCAAACGCTCGTATCCTAACGGAGTGTTTGCTTCACATTTAATTGGAATGGCTGAGTTAAATGAAGACGGAGATATGAATGGTGCTGTAGGTATTGAAAAAGAATACAATAAAGAATTAACTGGAAAAGACGGCTTTAAAGATTATAACGTCGATAGTTGGAACTATATCGTTCCTGGAACGATGGAAAGTGAAGAAGCGGTCGATGGGTTAGACGTTGAATTAACGATTGATTCTAACATACAACTTTACTTAGAAGACTCATTAGATGATATGCAAGAACACTTCGAACCTGAAGAGTTATTTGCTTTTGTTGCAGATGCAAAAACAGGCGAAATTTTAGGTGCAGGTCAACGTCCTTCATTTAACCCAGATACTCGAGAAGGTTTCGGAACAAGCTGGTTAAATATGCTTTACGAATATCAATTCGAGCCAGGAAGTACGTTTAAAGTATTTACGTTAGCGGCAGCAATTGAAGAAGGTAAGTATGATCCAAATCAGTACTACACGACTGGGAATAGACAAGTGATGGATGCGACGATTTACGACTGGGAAAAGTCGGGTTGGGGTACAATTACTTATAACGAAGGGTTACAATATTCTTCGAACACTCTAATGATGGATTTACTCGATTCAGTCGGACCTAAAAAGATGCTCGAATATTATCAGTCATTTGGATTTGGGACAGCTACAAAATCTGAATTTAACACAGAAGCAAGTGGTCAAATCGTGTGGGACAATGAACTCCAACAAAAGACGAGTTCGTTTGGACAAACGATTAGTGTAACTCCAATTCAAATGATTCAAGGATTTACTGCGTTACTAAACGACGGGATGATGAAAAAACCATACGTCGTTCAGTCAGTTGTCGATCCAGAAACGAACGAAGAAATATATCGAGGTCAAGAACGTAATCTCGGACAAGTCATTAGTAAAGAAACAGCCGAGAAAACGATGGAAGAAATGAGCACACTCGTCGCAGGTTCGTTAGATATAAACAGTATGTACGCGCTCGATGATTATCAAGTCACAGGTAAAACTGGTACAGCACAAATATATGACGAAAAAACGGGCGGATATTTAACAGGAGAGTATGAATTTATAACGTCATTTATCGGATATGCACCAGTTGAAGATCCACGAATTATCGTCTATTACGGTATTAAACGCGCATCAAAAAATAAAAGTGAGACGTGGGACTTCGGTGTGTCGAGAGGATTTAATCCGTTAATGGAACGCTCACTGAAATATTTAGACGTTAAAGACGTTCAAAACAGTCAAGAAATTAAAACGATTAAAATGGAAGACATTACAGGTCAAAACATTGAAGACGTCGACGTATTACAAAATGATTTATTAAAACAAGTGTATGTCGGTGAAGGAACGAAAGTTGAAGACTATTATCCAAAAAATGAAGAAATGTTGCCGTCTGAAGTGCTCGTCATCGTCACAGACGGTGAACGTACAATGCCGGACTTACGTGGGTTTTCTAAGCGTGACGCATTACTCATCATGGACTATTTAGGACTCAAATCGAACTTTAAAGGTGAAGGTTACGTCACAGCACAAACGATTAAACCAGGTGAACCACTTGGAGATAAACAAAAAATCAACTTTACGTTACAAATGAAAGACCCAAACAATTAGGAGGTAACGATGAGTATTATATTATTAATCATTTCATTTATATTGTCTGCAACATTAATGAAAATGATGATACCAAAATTAAAACAATTAAAATTTGGCCAAGCAATTCGTGAGGAAGGTCCGGAAAGTCATTTAGCGAAAACAGGCACACCGACAATGGGTGGTATTTCATTTATTTCTGTAACGGTCGTGTTATCGATAATATGTATGTTCTTCGTTGAAGACGTTTCGAAATTACTCATCCTCGTCATCGTAACGCTAGGATTTGGGTTAATTGGTTTTATTGACGATTACATCATCGTTGTAAAAAAAGATAATAGAGGATTAACATCTAAGCAAAAAGCGCTGGCACAAGTAGTCGTGTCAATTATCGTCTTTTTCATTATGATGAAATTCGTACCTTCTATTGAGCTTGGTGTTTCGATACCAATGACAGATATTACAATTCCACTCGGTGTGTTTTTCATCGTTTGGATCGTATTCTGGCTCGTTGGTTTTAGTAACGCTGTAAACTTAACGGACGGTTTAGACGGGTTATCAACAAGTACGACGATTATTGCGAACGGTGCATTTTTAGCCATTGCGTGGTTACATTCAGAAAAAGAAATTATTTTATTTTTATCGATACTAATTGGTGCACAACTCGGATTTTTACTATTTAACAAATATCCAGCGAAGGTATTTATGGGAGATACTGGATCTTTAGCACTCGGTGGGATTGTCGGTATCGTATCGATTATGTTAAACAACAGTTTATTACTTCTTTTAATCGGTATCGTATTCGTCATCGAAACAGCATCCGTCATTATACAAGTCGTATCATTTAAAACAACAGGTAAACGTGTATTTAAAATGACACCGATTCACCACCACTTTGAATTGTCTGGATGGAACGAACGTAAAATTGTATTCGTATTTTCATTCGTCGGTTTAGTTTTTGGTCTAATTGGTATTTTAATCGGAGGCTAAGTTATGAAAGAAATCGAATCATTTAAACATAAGAAAGTGCTCGTTTTAGGATACGGACGAAGTGGTCGTAGTGCGATAGAAGCACTGTTTAAACTCGGCGCAGATATCACACTTACTACGAGTGAGGTTCTCGTTGAAGAGAGTGTTTTAAATCATTTAAAACAAATGAACGTGAAAGTCGTAGATGGTCATCATCCAGAGCATCTATTAAACGATACAGAGTTGATCGTTAAAAATCCAGGTATTCCGTATACGATTCCTTTTTTACAGGAAGCCTTAAAACGCAATATTAAAATTATTACTGAAGTAGAATTTGCGTATTTAATCACAAATAATGAGATTATTGGTATTACCGGAACGAACGGAAAAACGACGGTGACAGAACTCGTTGGAAGACTACTTACTGATGGAAACCGCACACCAATTTTATGTGGGAACATCGGATATCCAGCAAGCCAAGCGGCGCTTGAAGAACAGTCAGACGAACTCGTAATGGAATTATCTAGTTTTCAGTTAATGGGCATCGATACGTTTAGACCGAATATCGCAGTATTTACAAACATATATGAAGCACATCTCGATTATCATAAAGATTTAAACGAGTATCAATCAGCGAAACTATCTCTTATGAAAAATATGACAGACACGGACATTGTTATATTTAATCAATCTCAAAGACATTTTGTCGAACATAAAGATGTGAAGAGTAACGTTTACTTCTTCAGTATCGATGAGGAAGCAGATGCATATGTAAAAGATAATTGGATATATGTTTTTGGTAAAAAAATAATAAATATCGAAGAGATTCTGTTAAAAGGTCCACATAACTTAGAGAATATCCTTGCAAGTTTACTCGTTGCACATTTAAAAAATGTACCGATCGAGCATATGAAATATGTTTTAACGACGTTTAAAGGTATCGAGCACCGTATGGAATTCGTCGATGAAAAACTCGGCATGAGATTTTATAACGATTCAAAAGCGACGAACGCGCTCGCGACGACATTTGCATTAGATAGCTTTAATACGCCGACGATTTGGATCGCTGGTGGATTAGACCGTGGACAAGATTTCAAAGAACTTCTTCCACATTTAAAGCATGTAAAACTTGGTATCGTATTTGGTGAAACGAAAGAAAAGCTAAAACAATTTTTAAATGAAAACAATATCGAAGTGATTGAAACAGATAATCCATTCACAGCTGTCGACATTGTCAAAACACATGGTAATGCTGGAGACAAAGTGCTATTTTCACCAGCGTGTGCGAGTTGGGATCAGTATCCTGATTTTGAAACGCGTGGCAGACATTTTAAAGAAGCAGTTCATCAATTATAAAAAGGAGGGGACACGATGAGTGAAGATTTTAACGTAGATGATTTAAAAAAGAAGTTAAAAAAGAATTGTACGACTAAAAAAGATAAGAAGCATACACACACTGACGATGTCCCCTCATTTAAAACGGAACTTGAAGTCATAGAAGCGCTCGTTCAGGAAGGTGTTATAAAACTACAGCAAGACGAAGTGGCAAAGAGTGACGAAGACACGTTAGATCCATCTTTAATTGAAGACTATCGCGATGAAGAAAAAGATGCACCTTCAATAGAATATGAGTCTCTAGAAGATGAAAAAGAGACGCTAAAAGAGCGATTTAAATCGGTTAAAAAGCCACAGTTATCACTGCCAAATTTAAATTATAAAAAACTTATATTTCTTATTGGAATTGCGCTCGTTTTAATTACGATAGCTACATATTTAATATCCAGTCTATCTGATATTAAAGAAATTGAAATTGTCGGTAATGAAAACATCACCGACAAAGAAATACTAGATAGAAGCGGTATAGACACAGGACAAAAAATGTACTTGCTTCAGTCAAATAAATCTGAAGATAAAGTAAAAGTGTTACCGATTATACAGTCAATTGACATCGAACGTGAATGGCCAAATAAAGTCATTATAAATGTTAAAGAACATAACGTCGTTGGTTTTATTGAAAGCAACCGAAACTATTATCCAGTACTCGAAAATAAACGCGTATTAAGAGGATTTCATATGGAACCTGTAGATGCACCGATTATCCATTTCTTTGAAGGTAGAGAGTTCGACGCACTTGTCGATAGTTTAAACGATGTCAATCCAGAGATGTTACGAATGATATCTGAGATATATTATCGACCGTATGATGAATCATATACGAGAATTCAAGTACTTATGAATAACGGTCAGGAAATTATCGCAGACTATACGACATTTGGTGAAAAGATCAATTACTTTAATGGAATGCGCGAATCTATTGGAGATAATGAGGGGATTATCGATTTAGAAGTGAGTAATGCGTTTATTCCGTATAATACTGAAGAAGCAAGGCGTGTGAAGCGCGACATGTCAAGTATTCCAAGACATGTACCTTATATCGAAGATATAAACGAAAGCCTAGATGTGATTAAGAAATCACTTGAAAAAATCGAAACATCAACAGATTAGTGAAAAGTTTCATTTATTTAACTGATTTAGTTCACAATTCGCTTTATTTAAGGTAAACTATAGGATAGATTATTCTGAAAAGATTGGGAGGCATTCAGGTGAAGGAACAATATTATGTTGCCCTAGATGTAGGGTCCTCGAGTGTTAAAATCGTGATTGGAGAGAAATTTCACGATGGTGTAAATATTATTGGTACTGGCCAAACCTTCACTGATGGCGTATCAAAGGGTATGATTCGAGATTTTGATCTCGCTAAAAGTGGAATTATAGATACAGTGAAAAAAGCAGAACTAATAGCAAATATAGATATTGACGAAGTATTTTTAAAAGTTCCAATAACGAATTCTGATGTCATATTTACAACAGAAACGTTAAGATTCTCTGGTAAAGATACAGAAATCGATGGAGAACTCATCGAAGAATTACTTGAAAATATTCGCTTTAAAGAAATTTCAACAGATCAAGAAATTGTCACAGTATTCCCTGTGTCATTTGTCGTTGACGATTTACATGAAGTCGAAGATCCAAAAGGGATTATCGCTAGAGAAAGTCTCACTGTGAAAGCTGGTATCATCGCTGTAGATCGTACGTTATTCTTAAACATGGGTAACTGTGCGGCAGAAGCAGGTCTAGATATCGTAGACGTCACTTCAGACGCATATAACTACTCACATATTTTAACAGAGGCTGAAATTGAACTTGGCGCAGTCGTTATGGATATCGGAGCTGACTTAACACAGTACGCATACTATAAAGATGGATCGTTAAAATATGCAGGTGTTATCCCTGCAGGTGGTAACACGATTACTGAAGTCATTGCGAGAGAGTTTAATACAGACTTCCATTATGCAAACCGTGCAAAAGAGCAATATGGTCACGCATTTTACGAAAGAGCACCAGAAGGTGAACGCGTCGTCTTCCCACAAAACAACGGTGATAAAGACGTAGAAGTGAGTGCGAAAGACTTATCTGACGTCATCGAAGTGACTCTTGAAGATATGTTTATGGAAATCTTTAGAGAACTCGGTGAAGCGAATATCGACGATATTAGCGGTGGATTCGTCATTACAGGTGGTACTGCAAACATGAGAGGAATTAGAGATTTACTACTCGATATTGTTTCTGAAAAAGTACGCGTTCATATCCCAACACAAATGGGTGCGAGAAAACCTGAATTCACGAGTGCAATCGCTACAGTTGAAAGCGGTATTCGTTTTGATGAACTCCTCGATTATGTTACAATTGATAATCATGAAGATGATTATGACAGAGATGACAACGAACCAATTGTAGAAGAAGAAAAACAGTCGATTTTCCCTTCTCTATTTAGAGAAAGAAAAGAGAAAAATCAAAGTGTTGAAGTCGAAGAAGACGTTGAATATGAGTCAGACGACGACCGATACGAAGAAGACGAACATGACGATTACGAACGTGAAATCGTTGAGACGTCAGATGTTAAAAATGCCCCGCCAAAAGAAAAAGAGAAATCTGACTTTGGTGGATTTATGAAAAAAGTATTTAAGAATTTATTTGAGTAATTAAAATTTGGGAGGATATGGTGAGATGTTAGAATTTGAAACTGGTTTTAACCATCAAGCATCTATTAAAGTAATCGGTGTCGGTGGCGGAGGAAACAACGCAGTAAACCGAATGATCGATGAAGGTATGCAAAACGTTGAATTTATTGCAGTTAACACAGACGGACAAGCTTTAAACTTATCAAAAGCAGAATCTAAAATCCAAATCGGAGAAAAATTAACACGTGGTTTAGGTGCTGGAGCGAACCCTGAAATTGGTAAAAAAGCTTCAGAAGAATCACGTGAACAAATTGAAGACGCAATCCAAGGTGCGGACATGGTATTCGTCACTGCTGGTATGGGTGGCGGAACTGGTACTGGAGCAGCACCAGTCGTTGCGAAAATCGCAAAAGAAATGGGAGCTTTAACAGTTGGTGTTGTAACACGCCCATTCTCTTTTGAAGGTAGAAAACGTCAAACACAAGCAGCTGCAGGTGTAGAACAAATGAAAGCTGCTGTAGATACATTAATCGTTATCCCAAATGACAGATTACTCGATATCGTTGACAAATCAACACCGATGATGGAAGCATTTAAAGAAGCGGATAACGTATTACGTCAAGGGGTTCAAGGTATTTCAGACCTCATCAGCGTAAGCGGTGAAGTAAACTTAGACTTTGCGGACGTTAAGACGATTATGACAGACAAAGGTTCTGCATTAATGGGTATCGGTGTCGCAAGTGGTGAAAACCGTGCGGTTGAAGCGGCTAAAAAAGCAATCTCAAGTCCATTACTTGAAACTTCAATCGTCGGTGCACAAGGTGTGTTAATGAACATCACTGGTGGCGAAAACTTATCACTATTCGAAGCTCAAGAAGCTGCGGACATCGTTCAAGACGCTGCAGACGAAGATGTAAACATGATCTTCGGTACAGTAATCAACCCTGAGCTTGAAGATGAGCTAGTAATTACAGTTATCGCAACAGGCTTTAACGAAAAGTCAGTATCAAGAGGTCCTGAACGTCCAGTTCAACAAGAACGTAGACAAGCACCTTCATTCGAAGAAAAAGAAAGAGAAGATTCATTCATCAACTTAGATGATCGTTCAAATTCTGAACAATCATTTGATAGCTCTGATAGAAAATCTTCATTAGATAACGAGCCAGACGTACCATCATTTATTAGAGGTCGTCGTAGTCGTAGAAGATAAGACATTCACTCACGGAGATATTGACATCAATATCTCCGTTTTTGTCTATTAGGAGATAGATACGCGTGTTTAAAAATTATAATCATTATGTAGGATACAGTTCAGACGATTTAGTGTTTGGGTATACGAAACGTACAAACGGTCAAAGCGACTATCCAAAAAATGCATTTAATATGGCGCTATATATCGGAGATAATCCGGACAATGTACACCACCATCAACAACTTTTAAGTGAAGAAATCGGATTTGAACGTTCAGATTTCGTGATCCCAATTCAAACGCATGAAAACAAAGTGTATGAAGTAAAAAAAGCGGATGCCGGGACAAATGTAGATGCGTTAACAAATAACATATATGGTATAGACGCTCTATATACATATGAAAGAAATATCGTACTCGGTATGAATTACGCAGACTGTACACCAATTTATGTGTACAGCGTAGCGAATAACTTTATCGGTTTAGTGCATGCAGGATGGAAGGGAACGCGTGGGAACGTATTAAAAAACCTATTAGATCATTACGACGGAGATATCGATGATTTACGCGTCGTCATTGGAATTGCGATTAACGGCGATTATTACGAAGTCGATGATGCGGTCGTCAACGATTCGTTTTTAGTTACTAAAGAAGCAGTCACTCCATTAGGTAACGATAAATTCTTACTCGATTTAAAAACTGCAAATAAACACCAAGCACTCGATTACGGTATAAAAGAATCGAACATTCACGTCACACCAATCGGTACGGAAAGTGAAGAATTCTTTTCATATCGGTTAGATGATCAACCGACGGGACGTGCTTTAGGGTTTATTGGAAGGAGATTATAATTGAATAAAGATAATTATTTAAAAGTAAAAGAAGAAGTCAATAATCAAGCGACGATTATCGCTGTGACTAAATATCACACTGTTGAAGATGCGCTAGAAGCATACGACGCTGGTGTGAGAGACTTTGGAGAGAATAGAATTGAAGGATTTAATGAAAAAAGAGCCGCACTTCCTCAGGATGCGAATGTGCACTTTATCGGAACACTTCAATCGAGAAAAGTTAAAGATGTCATAGATAATCTATATTACTTACACTCATTAGAACGAGAATCTATCGCGAAACGTATTGAACAATATAGCTCGCATGATGTAAAATGTTTTATACAGGTAAATGTGTCAGGAGAAGAGACGAAACATGGTTTAAAACCTGAAGACGTCAAAGATTTTGTAACGAAAGTATCAAAATATGATCACGTTAAAGTGATCGGGCTCATGACGATGGCACCTGAAACAGACAACGTTGAAGAAATTAGAAATGTGTTTAAACAGTTAAGAGAACTTAGAGATGATTTACAAAAGGAATTTAAAGATATTATTGAGTTAAGTATGGGAATGAGTAACGACTATAAAATTGCACTTGAAGAGGGTGCGACATTTATTAGACTCGGTAGTAAAATTATGGGAAAATAGGTGATTCAAATGGCTCTACAATTTTTAAAAGATTTATTCGTAATCGAATCTGAAGATATGGATGAAATCGAAACAGAACAAAAGCAAGTTGCTGAAGTTAAAGAACAGCCAAAAGTAGAAAATAAAAGTAAAGTCACAGCAGTCGATTTTTCTGAAAAAACAAAGAGAAGCCGTAGACCAAAAATTGAGGCAAGAGAGCACCGTGAAGTGAGTGAGCCAGTAGTGAAACAAGGGGGACACGTTGACATGAGTAAAATTAATACAAAAGTATGTCTGTTTGAACCATATGTATTTGGTGAAACTCAAGATATCGCGGATCAATTAAAAAATAATCAAACAGCACTTGTGAACTTATCAAAACTCGATAAAGTATCAAAAAAGCGAATCATCGACTTTTTAAGTGGAACAGTGTATGCTTTAGAAGGCGATATTCAAAAAGTTGGAGCTGACATTTTCTTATGTACACCAAACTCTGTTGGTGTGGAAGGTGTTATTTCGGAGAAGAATGACTCTGACTTAATGTAAGGAGTTTTTACTGTGGACCAATCAACAGCGATAAATATACTGACAACAGTAGTTAAAATATATTCGATATTATGGCCAATCTTTACTTGGGGGTTCATCATTTACATACTATCTAGTTGGATTCCAGGTTTAAGAGAGTCATCATTTGGTGAGTTACTCGGTAAAATATATGAACCGTTACTTTCACCACTGAGAAATATAATTCCACCAATTGGTGGCATGATCGATATTTCACCGATCTTTTTAATTATTATATTCCAGTTATTTAACTTTGGAATGCGTCAAATATTTGTATCGTTATATAATATGTTAATGTAAGAGATATTGTTACAATATCTCTTTTTTATTTCGCCATTAGGAGTTATATTATGGAATCCCTATTTCAACATTTTAGACAAGAAGAAAAAGAAAAGATTATTTTTTACTACAGTAAATTTGAAATCGCGTCGAGAGATTATTATCCTGTACTGCTTGATTTTACCGACCCGAGAGAACGTAAAATTATCGAAAGTATTAGCGGACGTTTCCCTGATATAAAAATCGAATATTACGGTGGGGGTCTTGAAGATAACCACGAACGAAAACGTGTGTTACTCGTTCCTGAAATGTTAGAAGTGTCTCGAGATGATTTTGAAATTGAGACGGTAGAGTTACATTATCCAGAAAAATTTGTGACGCTCACACATCGTAATATTTTAGGTGCGATGATGAATGTCGGCGTCGACCGTAGTAAACTCGGTGACATTATACTTTCAGATCACATTCAGTTTGCGATCGATAAAAACTTTTTTGATTTATTTAAATCAGAACTTACGACGATTAAAAACGCACCGATAGAACTCGTTAAAATTCCTAACGATGAATTTTTAAGTGCAGTCTCGAATACGACGAAACATTCGATTATCGTATCATCATTTCGTTTAGATGTGATCGTATCAGAAGTATTAAAAGAAGGACGAGCAAAAAGTAAAAATCGTGTCACGCGAGAGAAAGTTAAAGTCAATCATGCACTCGTGACAGATCCGAGTTTCCAAGTCGAACTTGAAGACGTAATAAGTGTAAGAGGTTTTGGAAGATTTATCGTCAGTGAATTTATTCATGAAACGAGAAAAGGGAAGTCGAGAATCGAAGTTTTAGTGTATGAAGACTAGTTTCAATATAGTTTGACAATAGTCTGAAATTTTTGCATAATGTTATTAATGTATTAGACACGCAATATATGGCATTTTTTAAAGCGACTAGAGGACGGTGAAAGCTCTAGAAAATAAATATATTGATATCACTAATATGATAATTATATAAATATATAAATGAGTGGGCTCTTTATGAGTCAATTAGGGTGGTAACACGGTGAAATCGTCCCTTTTTGACTTGTAAAGAGTTTTTAATTTATTAGGAGGAAATATAAGAATGGATTACAAAGACACGCTACTTATGCCGCATACGGATTTTAAAATGCGCGGTGGATTAACACAAAAAGAGCCAGAAATGCAAAAGCGCTGGCACGAAATGGATTTATATAATAAAAAATTAGAATTAAATAAAGGGAATGAACCGTTCGTATTACACGACGGACCACCATATGCTAACGGTGCAATTCATATGGGACACGCGTTAAATAAAATTGTAAAAGATATCATTAACCGTAACAAACAAATGCAAGGATACTACACACCATATGTACCTGGATGGGATACGCACGGTTTACCAATCGAGCAAGCACTGACGAATAAAGGTGTCGACCGCAACAAAATGTCTGTGAGTGAATTCCGTAAAAAATGTGAAGCATTCGCAAACGAACAAGTACAAGGTCAAAAGGCTGGATTTATGCGTATGGGTATCGACGGAGAGTGGGATAACCCGTATTTAACATACAAACCAGAATTTGAAGCATCACAAGTACGTGTCTTAAAAGATATGGTAGAGAGTGGCTTAATTTACCGTGGTAAAAAACCAGTGTACTGGTCACCTGTATCAGAATCGAGTTTAGCTGAAGCGGAACTTGAATATAAAGACAAACGTTCACCGTCAATTTACGTGACGTTTAAAGTAGAAAACGGTAATGACGTAATTGAAAAAGGCGTAAACTTAGTCATTTGGACGACAACTCCGTGGACGATTCCCTCAAACTTAGCAATCGCTGTTCACCCTGAATTGAATTATGTACAGTTTGATTATGAAGATGAAGCGTACGTTATTGCTGAAGAATTACTTGACACGTATTTAGAAGCTGTTGAGTGGGAGAAAGAAAAAGTTACTCGTACGAAAGAATTTAAAGGTTCTGAAATCGAACGCGTAGAAGCAAAACACCCATTATTTGATCGTATGAGTCTCGTTATTTTAGGAGATCACGTAACGACTGACGGCGGTACTGGACTTGTCCATACAGCACCTGGTCACGGGGATGACGACTATAAAGTGGCACAAAAATATGATCTTGAAATTTTATCTCCAGTAAATAACAAAGGTGTATTTACTGAAGAAGCGGGCAAATATGAAGGGTTATACTATGACGATGCAAACAAAGTAATCGGTGAAGACTTAGATAAAGCAGGCGCATTAGTTAAACTACAGTTCATTACGCACTCGTATCCACATGACTGGCGTTCTAAAACACCGGTAATCTTCCGTGCAACACCACAATGGTTTGCGTCAATCGAAAACGTACGTGAAGAAATTCTAGAAGCACTTAACAACACGAAATTCCAAGTTGAGTGGAATAGAGAACGTATGTATAACATGATTAAAAACCGCGGAGACTGGGTCATTTCACGTCAACGTGTTTGGGGTGTACCACTTCCATTCTTCTATGCTGAAAATGGTGAAGCAATCGTCGACCCTGAAGTAATGGAACACGTTGCTAGCCTTTTTGAAACACACGGAAGTAACGTTTGGTTTGAATGGGATGCAAAAGACTTATTACCAGAAGGATTTACGCACGAAGGTTCTCCAAACGGTACGTTTGAAAAAGAAACAGATATTATGGACGTGTGGTTCGACTCTGGGTCAACACATAGAGGGGTACTCGATTATAGAGATTACTTAACGTATCCATCAGACTTATACTTTGAAGGTTCTGACCAATATAGAGGTTGGTTCAACTCTTCACTTATTACAAGTGTCGCAACGCGCGGAGTATCACCATACAAAGAGTTATTATCACACGGATTCGTCATGGACGGAGAAGGTAAGAAGATGTCGAAATCACTCGGTAACGTTGTAGATCCAACGAAAATTATGAACCAAATGGGTGCAGACATCATTCGTCTATGGGCATTCTCAAGTGACTTTGAAGAAGACGTACGTATTTCTGACGACATTTTAAAACAAGTGTCAGACGTATACCGTAAAATCCGTAACACGATGAGATTCCTACTCGGAAACTTAAGCGACTTTAACGTTGAAACAGACAAAGTTGCATATGACGATTTATACGACGTCGATAAATATATGTACAACAAATTTAGTAAGTTTTATAACGAAACGAGAGACAACTACGACGCATATAACTACATTACGATTTACCAGTCGTTACAGAACTTCATCAACGTAGACTTATCAAACTTCTACTTAGATTATGCAAAAGATATTTTATATATCGAAAAAGAAGATTCTAGAGTAAGACGTAGTGTACAAACAGTGTTACACCGTATTTTAGAAGATTTAACAAAAGTGTTAGCACCAGTGCTCGTTCACACAGCTGAAGATATTTATGACCATACACCACACCGTACAGCTGAAAGTATCCACTTAACATACTTTAGTGACAAAGAAGATGTCGATGAGAAAGTATTAGAACAGTGGGCTCAAATTATGGCGGTACGTGATGACGTTTATAAAGCGTTAGAAGTGGCACGTAACGAAAAAGTCATCGGTAAATCACTCGATGCGAAAGTGACGTTAACATTACCTGAAGGATTAACAAAAGACAGCATCAATTCAGAGTTCACACAGCTCTTTATCGTTTCGCAAGTTGAAATCGTCGATGAGTTAACAGATGGTACAACATATCAAAACACGACAGTTAAAGTAGAGCATGCTGAAGGCGAAAAATGTGCACGTTGCTGGAACTATAAAACAGACAGAAACCTCGTGAGCGGTAAAGATGATATTTGTGATCGTTGCCGTACTGTTGTTGGAGAAAACTAGGTGAGACGATGAAAAAATATCGAATTATTCCGATGAGTATTTTCGGTATCGGTATATTGGCGCTTGACCAAATTACAAAATTCCTCGTAGTTAAATTTATGGACTACGGGGAATCGATACCAATCATCGAAAACTTCTTATCGATAACGTCACATAGAAATAGTGGTGCAGCGTGGGGGATGTTACAAGGTAAGATGTGGCTCTTCTACATCATTACCGTATTCGTCATTATTATGTTGGTATATTTTTATAAAAAAGAAGCGACGGATAATTTACTATTACAAATATCACTGACAATGCTAATTGCAGGAGCGTTAGGGAATTTTATCGACCGTGTACTATTTCAAGAAGTGGTCGATATGATCGATACGATGATTTTCTCATATGACTTCCCGATATTTAACGTTGCAGATTCGAGTTTAACGATTGGAGTCATACTCATGCTATTTCAATTCTTTACAGAGCGTGGTGAACAAAGTGGAAATTAAAATCGAAGAAAAAGATGTCAACGTACGAATCGACAAACTACTACTTGATTACGTCGAAAATAGTTCTCGTACTGAAATTCAGAACCGTTTAAAAGAAGGTAATATTGTCGTCAATGGTGACGAAGTGAAACCGAACTATAAAGTGAAACTCGGTGACGTGATCAAAGTGTTTGAGCGAGAAGTAGAAGACGTCGATATTATACCTGAAGATTTAAATTTAAATATCGTATATGAAGATGATAATGTCGCAGTCGTTTATAAACCGTCTGGGATGGTCGTTCATCCGTCAGCTGGACATAAAACTAATACGCTCGTCAACGGTTTAATGTATGCACTCGATTCACTTTCAGGCATTAACGGAGAATATCGTCCGGGTATCGTTCATAGAATCGATAAAGATACGAGTGGACTGTTAATGGTCGCTAAAAACGATGTCGCACATCGCGATTTAAGTGAACAGTTAAAAGATAAAACAGTCGACAGACGATACGTTGCACTCGTTCATGGAGAGATTCCACATAACAAAGGAACGATTGACGCTCCGATTGGACGTAACAAAGAAAAGCGTCAACAAATGGCTGTTGTCGATGATGGGAAAAATGCAGTCACGCATTTTAACGTATTAGAACGTTTTAATGGCTACACGTTAATCGAAGCGATTTTAGAGACGGGGCGTACACACCAAATTCGTGTGCATATGGATTATATCGGATATCCAATCGTTGGAGATCCCGTCTACGGTAGAAAAACAAAATTTGATACAGATGGGCAATTATTACATGCGAAAACAATCGGTTTTACGCATCCTGTTTCAAAAGAGAGACTGAGTTTTTCATCTGAATTACCAGAACAATTTAAAACAGTACTAGAAGAATTACGTTTAGAAAAAAGTTAATGGATTGTGTTGACAAATATTTTAAATAAGACTATTATAATAAGCGACATAATTAAATACTTATGTGTCTTTAAAATTGGTCCCGTGAGGCCAAAAAGACATGATGAAACGTATATATAACGCTCGCTTTATGTGCGAGTTTACTGACGCGTATACTCATGTCTTTGGCATGAGTATTTTTTTATGATTATTAGGAGGATGCCAAATGGCAAGAACTGTTTTAGATGAACAAGGAATCAATAGAAGTTTAACGAGAATGTCACATGAAATACTCGAGAGGTATAAAGGAAGTAGTGACGTCGTACTACTCGGTATTCGAAGACGCGGTGAGTACCTCGCAAACCGAATGCGAGACAAGATTGAAACAATCGAAGGAGAAGCGGTTGCAGGCGGTACGATCGACATTAAAAACTTTAGAGATGACACAGCGAGAAGTGAAAACACTGAAGGGTTAGATACTGACAGTGATTTAAATGACAAGCACGTCGTCTTAGTAGATGATGTCATGCAAACTGGTCGAACGATTCGAGCAGCAATAGACGCAATTATGTTCCACCATAGACCAAAGACGATTTCACTCGCAGTACTCGTTGACCGAGGTCATAGAGAGTTACCGATACGACCAGACTTCGTCGGTAAAAACATTCCGACACGAAAAGAAGAAGAAGTCGTCGTTCAAATCGAGGAAATCGACGGTGAAAACTCAGTTTCAATTTCTTAATCTAAAACTACTCCTACAATAATCTTAAAACCGGAGGTATATACTATGAAAAACTTATTATCAATGGACAACGTATCACCAAGAGAGATTTACGAAATTATTTCACGCGCACAAGAAATCAAAAAAGGCGACTACAAAAAATTCGACACAGACAAAACGGTATGTAACTTATTCTTTGAAACGTCAACACGTACAAAATCAAGCTTCGAAATGGCTGAATTTAGACTTGGTATGCACGCAATTCCTTTTGAAGTGTCACAATCAGCAGTTCAAAAAGGTGAATCGTTATACGACACGTGTAAAACACTTGAAGCAATCGGTGTAGATGCACTTGTCATTAGACACCCTGATAATAAGTACTACGAACAATTAGAAGGCATTAACATTCCAATCGTAAACGGTGGAGACGGAAGCGGAAGTCACCCATCACAATCTCTACTCGATATGATGACAATTTACGAACACCACGGTAGAATCCACGGGTTAAAAATCGTAATCGTTGGAGACATCGTACACTCACGCGTAGCGAAATCAAACGCAACAGCACTTCGTAAAATGGGCGCAGAAGTTTACTTCTCAGGTCCAGAAGAGTACCAAGATCACTCACTCGGAGTCCCTTACATGGAATTAGACGAAGCGATTGAAGTATGTGACGTCGTCATGATGTTACGTGTACAAAACGAACGTCACGACAGAAAAATGTTATTATCAAACATCGAGTACAACCAAAGATACGGTATTAACCAAGCACGCGTTCGACGCATGAAAGATGATGCAATCTTAATGCACCCAGCACCAATGAACCGCGGTGTAGAAATTACTGACGAATGTGTAGAAGGAGATAAGAGTGTTATCTTCGAACAAATGGCAAACGGTGTATTTATCAGAATGAGTATTTTAGAAAGAGTTCTTGAAGGAGAGAAATCTAGTGCTTTTAACACAAGCGAAGTTATTGTTAGATAATGACTTCATCACAAAAGATGTATTAATCGAAGACGGTATTATCACAAAAATTGCGGATTCAATCGAGCAAGAAGGTCACGACGTAATCGACTTAAACGGTAAGTTATTAACACCAGGACTCGTCGATGTTCACGTTCACTTTAGAGAACCAGGATTTGAACATAAAGAAACGATTAAAACAGGATCTTTAGCAGCAGCACGTGGAGGATTTACGACAGTATGTCCGATGCCAAATACAAATCCGATTATCGATAGCGTTGAAACACTCGACAAAGTAAACGAAATTATCGAGCGTGATGCTGTTATTCGCGTATTACCATACGTATCGATTACTGAAGGGTTAAGCGGAGAAAATCTCGTCGACTTTGACGGGTTAAAAGCACACGGTGCATTCGCATTTACTGATGACGGTGTCGGTGTCCAAACAGCAAAAGTTATGTATGAAGCTATGAAAAAAGCAGCAGCGATTAATATGCCGATCGTTGCACATACTGAAGATAACTCACTTGCAGGGACTGGTGCGGTTCATGAAGGTGACGTATCAGAAAGGCTCGGCGTCGAAGGAATTCCAAGTCTTGCAGAATCTACACAAATCGCACGTGACGTATTACTTGCTGAAGCAGCAGGATGCCACTACCACGTTTGTCACGTGTCTACAAAAGAATCAGTTCGTGTCATTCGCGACGCAAAACGTGCAGGCATTAAAGCGACAGCAGAAGTGACACCACACCACTTAGTGTTAGATGAAAGTGACTTTACTGAACTCGATCCAAACTTCAAAATGAACCCACCACTTCGTGGTAGCGATGACCGTGAAGCATTAATTGAAGGCCTGCTCGACGGTACGATTGACTTTATCGCAACAGACCATGCACCTCATCATAAAGATGAAAAAGCAGCTGGTGTTGCGAAAGCTCCATTTGGAATTGTTGGCATTGAACATGCGTTCCAATTACTCTATACGAAGCTCGTTAAAACAGGTGTATTCACGTTACAACAACTTGTAGATTTCATGACAGTTAAACCAAGTAACGTCTTTAACTTAGATAGCGGTGAGATTAAAGAAGGAAAAGCTGCTGACTTAACAGTGATTGATTTAGAGGATAACGTGACGATTACTGAAGATGGATTCGTATCTAAAGCAAGCAACTCACCATTTATTGGTGAGGAATTAGAGTCAGATATTTTCATGACAATTTGCGACGGTAAAATCGTCTACGAAAAATAATAGGAGTGTCGACATGAATCACTTACTCAGTGTAAAATCTCAAGAAGAAATTGCACATAACATATACAAAATGGTGATCCATGGCCCGATTACAAGTAAAATGAAAACGCCAGGTCAGTTTGCACATATTCGTGTAAACGAGACTTCGGCGTTTATGCTGAGACGTCCGATATCTATATCGGACGTTGATGCTGTCAATGAGACTTTTACAATTGTATATCGTGCTGGTGGAAAAGGGACTACAGAATTATCGAAATTAAAAGCTGGAGACAACGTAGATGTGTTAGCACCTCTTGGAAATGGTTTCCCAGTAGAAGAGGCGAATCACGTATTAATCGTCGGTGGAGGTATTGGTGTACCACCACTACTTGAGTTAACAAAGCAATTACATAAACGCGACGTAAAAACGACACACGTATTAGGCTTTAGTTCTAAACGTGAAGTCTTTTATGAAGAAGAATTTAGCCGTTACGGAGACACATATATCGCAACAGTCGATGGTAGCTACGGAACAAAAGGTTTTGTCACAGACGTCATCGACACGTTAGATACAAAGTTCGATAAATTTTATTCTTGTGGACCAAAAGTGATGTTAAAAGTGTTAAGTGACACGTTAGATATGGATGGATACATTTCATTAGAAGAGCGTATGGGATGTGGATTTGGTGCATGTTACGCATGTGTTGCTGATAAAGAAGACGGGACACAAGTAAAATTATGTGTCGACGGTCCAGTATTTAAAAAAGGAGAGATCATTTTATGAGTTTAAACGTAGAATTACCAGGTCTCTCTTTAAAAAATCCGATTATGCCAGCTTCTGGTTGCTTTAGTTTTGGCGAAGAGTACAGTCAGTTTTATGACCTTTCTAAACTCGGCGCGATTATGATTAAAGCGACAACAGTTGAACCACGTAAAGGGAATCCAACACCGAGAGTAGCTGAAACAGATTCAGGCATGTTAAATGCGATTGGACTACAAAATCCAGGCTTAGATCACGTATTAGAACATGAGCTTAAATATTTAGAACAGTTCGATGTTCCGTTAATCGCTAACGTAGCTGGAACGACAATCGAAGACTATGTGGAAGTTGCAAAACGTATTTCAAAAGCGAAAAACGTGCATGCTTTAGAGTTAAACATTAGTTGTCCAAACGTTAAAGCAGGTGGAATCCAGTTCGGTACGAACCCTGAGATGGCGTATAACTTAACTAAAGCAGTATACGAAGTGTCAGAAGTGCCGGTATACGTTAAACTTTCACCAAACGTCACGTCAATCGTCGATATGGCGATGGCAGTTAAAGATGTATGTGATGGTCTTACGATGATTAACACACTCGTCGGTATGAGACTTGATAATAATGGCCAACCGATTATTAGTAATATTACGGGTGGTTTATCTGGCCCAGCAATTAAACCGGTTGCGTTAAACATGGTATACCAAGTGAAAAAAGCATTACCAGATATGCCGGTCATCGCGATGGGTGGCGTCACGGACGTGCAAGACGTCATCGACTATATTTCAGTCGGAGCAGATGCGGTCGCAGTTGGTACAGCAAACTTCACAGATCCGATGACTTGTCCGAAATTAATAGACGGACTTGAAGCATACTTAAAAGAACACAACATTAAACATATACACGACTTAAAAGGGAGAACGCTCTAGGAGGATACAATGAATACACCAATTATTGCACTTGACTTTAATCGTTATGAAGAGGTCGAAAACTTCTTAAAACAATTCGATGAAAAACTATACGTTAAAGTTGGAATGGAATTATATATGCTTGAAGGGCATAACGTCATTAAAGAAATTCGCGCGATGGGACATGATTTGTTTTTAGATTTAAAACTTCATGATATCCCGAACACTGTGTCACGTACGATGGCAGGACTTGGACGTTTAGACGTACAGATGGTAAACGTACATGCACGCGGTGGAAGTGAAATGATGAGACGTGCAAACGAAAGCTTTAAAGAATATAATCCAGACGGAATTTGTATTGCGGTTACTGAGTTAACGAGTACGAACGAACATATGGTTGAACACGAACTTCAGTCAAAATTATCGTTAAGAGATTCAGTGCTAAACTTAGCACAACTCACATACGACGCTGGTTTAGATGGAGTTGTTTCATCTCCATTAGAAAGTCAAATGCTACACGAAAAAATTGGTCCAGACTTTTTAACAATTACACCGGGGATTCGTCTAAAAGAGAGTCAAACAGACGACCAAGTACGTATCGTAACACCAGACGAAGCGAGACGACTCGGTTCAAACTATATCGTAGTAGGTCGCCCGATTACTCAGTCAGATAATCCAGTTGAAAGTTATCATAAAATCAAAGCAATGTGGGAGGGGAAATAATGAGTAAACGTGTATCAGAAATTTTATTAGATATCGAAGCGGTTAAAATTCAACCGAACGATCCATTTACATGGGCAAGTGGCATTAAATCTCCAATCTATTGTGATAACCGTAAAACGATAGGATTCCCGAAAGAGAGAAAAGAACTTATTACGTTATTCATTGAAAAGATTAAAGAAAACTATAGCGACGTTGAAGTTATCGCCGGTACAGCAACAGCTGGCATTCCGCACGCAGCATTTTTAGCAGCAGGCCTCGACTTACCGATGGTGTACGTGCGCGGTGAAAAGAAAAAGCACGGTGCAGGAAAACAAATAGAAGGCGGCGACGTCGAAGGTAAAAAAGTGATCTTGATCGAAGACCTATTCTCAACAGGTGGTTCTAGCCTAAAAGCAGCAGACGCTTTAAAAGAAGCAGGCGCTGAAGTCATATCCGTGATGAGTGTATTTAGTTATGAACTAGACGTACTAAAAGAAAACTTTGAAGCAGCAGGATTAGAATACGCAAGTTTAAGCACAATCGATGAAATGCTTGAACTATGCGAAGAAACAAACAGACTCAGTGAAGCGGACATCGAAGTCGTTAAAAACTTTAGAGATAACTTATAAAATGAAAGAACTCGGCGATGCCGAGTTCTTCTTTTGTTTGGTGTGTTTTGGTGCGTATTGATGGGTGGTTGATGTGATTTCGTACGTTTGGATGCGGGAATCGTCGGTGAAAGACCGGACTCGCCGTCGATAAGCTGAATCGTCGGTGAAATGAAAAGTTCACCGTCGCTAATAAGGAAATCGTCGGTGAAAATTCAGTTCGCCGACGGTAACGGTCGAATCGTCGGTGAAATTTTGAGTTTCGGGTTTTTCGCCGACGATACTGTCTTTCCCGTCGGTGAATAAAAAATTCGCCGACGAAAGTCCGTTCTGCGACGGTGAAAAAATCCATTCGCCGACGATAATCCGAATTGTCGGCGAAAATCCAATCTCACCGACGCAAATCACTGAATCATCGGTGAACATCCAATCTCACCGACGCAAACTGCACAATCACAAACGCACAGACGATAAAGCACCCGAACTCCCACTCAGACAGATAATAAACTATTCCGTATCTTCCATTAGACGGATTTCTCGTTCTACCGGTGTGACGTACACTGTTTTTTGATCGGTGTACGTGACGAACCCGGGTTTTGTGCCTGGGATGTTTTTGACATGTCGGATTTCTGTGTAATCGACTGGGACTGATTGTGATTCTTTTCCTTTTGAGTGATACGCAGCGATTTTCGCAGTTTCCATTATATCGTCTTCAGTGATTTCGTCAGCAACATGCGTAATGACGACGTGGCTTCCCGGCATATCTTTGACGTGGAACCACAGATGGTTTTTACTCGCATGTCGGTTTGTTAAATAATCATTTTGCGTATTATTTTTACCGACGAGGACCGTTAAACCGTTTGTCGTTTTATATTTATTAAGATGAACCGCATGCTTCTTCTTACGCTTTCTGCGCTTCTTCTCTTTGATGATTCCTTCTGACATCAGTTCCTCACGGATATCTTCGACCTCTTCGGTAGTTGAAATACTCTCCATTTGATGTAGTAACGTCTCGAGATAATTTAAATCCATCTTCGCAATTTCGAGTTGCTTTTCCGCTTCAATTTCTCGGTTTTTCATCTTATTGTATAAGTGATAATATCTTTGTGCATTATCCGCAGGTGATAAGTGCACTTTTAGCGGAATCGTAATTTCTTTATTTTCATAGTAATCGAAGACTTTCGCTTCCTCGCTATACGGTTTTAACTCGTGCATGTATGCCGTCAGCAATTCACCGTACTTTTGATAGTCCTCTTTACGGTGAGACTCTTCGATATCTTCATTTAACTTTTCGATTTTACGCTTTGTTTTGTCATAATTTTGCTCGATGACATACAAGTAATCATTCGCTTGTCGTTTTATATTTTGTTTAATATATCTTGAATGATAAAATTCATCGAGTAATTCTGAGAGCGTATCGAAGTGGATTTTTTCATCATATTGATGATTTGAAGTCTCGAGTTCGCTATAGTAAAACGCATCTCTATCACCGATGTACAATGTCGGATTTAAAGATAAAGCACTCAGTGTCTCTTCAATGCCACTCACGATATTTTTGATATTCCAGAACTTTACACGGTGCTCAGCTTCTTCAATAAATTGTAAACTCACACCTTCGACGTTATTTAAAATTTGTCGATTCAGTTTCCCACCGTTAAAGTCAATATATTTTGGTAAGTCGTTAATTTCTTCAGTTCTAGGATTTAACTTTTTCTTCGTTGGAGGTGCCTCGTACTGTAACCCTGGTTGAATCGGGCGCTCGTTTTCAGAGATTGATATGTGCTTCATCGCAAAAATGATTTTTTTATGATCATCCGTTAAAATGATGTTCGAATGTCTACCCATAATTTCAATGATGAGCTCTCGTTCGATTTCGTCACCGATTTCGTCTCGGTTTGTGATTATCATATGAATACGGCGGTCATTACCGACTTGCTTAATATCTCTAATAATTCCAGACTCTAAATCACGACGCAACATGCGTAAAAACATCGGCGGTTCAAACGGTGTTTCGTAAGATTCTTTTGTAAAATGAATGCGTGCTAAACCCGGATGACAACTCACTAAAAGTGTTTGTGTTTTACGTTCTGCACGTATTTTTAATATAATTGTATACGGATCGATTTGATGAATTTTATTAATACGTCCACCTTTCAGTGGAGTAAATTCGTTCATGAGTTCATGTATAAAATTTCCGTCAAGTGCCATAATCATTGCACTCCTATCTTTCAGAAAATGTACTTTATCTATTATAACACCGTCTAACTTATAGTGAAATTATCTCATGATTATGGTAAAGTTAAGAATAATCACTTTAATGAAAGGTTTACTGCGAATGACAAACGATAAAGGATTGCTGATTGTTCTTTCTGGGCCTTCTGGGGTCGGAAAAGGAACAGTGCGTAAAGCATTGTTTGAAGATGAAGAAACGAACTTTAAATACTCAATTTCAATGACGACACGTGATAAACGTGAAGGGGAAGTGGACGGTGTCGACTACTTCTTTAAATCGCGTGAAGAATTTGAGCAATTAATTGAACAAGATAAATTTATTGAATATGCGGAATACGTTGGAAATTATTACGGGACACCGGTTGATTTTGTTCATCAAACGATGGAACAAGGCCACGATGTATTTTTAGAAATCGAGGTTGAAGGTGCAAAACAAGTGCGCGACAAATTCCCTGAAGCGCTATTTATCTTTTTAGCACCACCGTCAATCGAACAGTTAGAGTCGCGTCTTGTCGGTCGTGGCACAGACTCTAACGAGATTATCGAACACCGTATTAGCGAAGCAAAAAGAGAATTAACACTTATGAATTTATATGACTTTGTTGTCGTCAATGATTCTATCGAAGAAGCAAAACGAAAAATTCGATGCATTGTAGAAGCAAATCATTTAAGACGCTCAAAAGTAGAAAGACATTTAAGAAAATTACTGTTGGAGGTAGAGGAGTAATGTTATACCCGTCACTTCATGAATTAAAAGAAAACGAAAATTCAAAATATATGATCGTCATTATGGCGGCAAAACGTGCAAGAGAATTACAAGACCATCCTGAATATGCGGTGTTCGGTGGAGACACAGGATATAGGTCTAAAAAGACTGTCGGTATGGCACTCGAAGAAATCGCAGATAAACACGTAACACGTAAGGACTAATGTGAAGCTGACAATGTATGTTGTCAGCTTTTCTTTACTATTAGAGGTGATATTATGGCAAATATTTTACTCGGAGTAACTGGTGGAATCGCGAGTTATAAAGCAATTGATGCAACGAGCAAACTCACGCAACTCGGTCATAACGTTAAAGTTGTTTTAACAGAAAATACGTTACAATTCGTCTCACCACTCGCATTTCAAGCGATTGGTCGAAATCACGTATATACGGATACATTTAAAGAAGAAAATCCAGCTGAAATTGCGCATATTAAACTTGGTGAATGGGCAGACATTATTTTAGTGTTACCCGCAACGGCAAATACGATCGGTAAACTCGCAAACGGGATATACGACAATATGTTAACGAACGTCCTCGCGGCAAATACGAAACCCGTCATGATTATGCCGGCAATGAACGTTAATATGTTAAATCATCCGGCGACGCGACGTAATATCGACATCTTAAAAAAAGACGGTTATCATTTTGTCGATAGCGAAACTGGCTTTTTAGCATGTGGATATAATGCCGACGGTAGACTAGCGAGTATTGAAACGGTCATCGCGGAGATGAATCGTATTTTATCTTTAAATGAAGATTTAAAAGGAAAACGCGTATTAGTAACAGCAGGTCCGACAAGAGAGAGAATAGATAGCGTTAGATATTTAACGAACTATTCGAGTGGAAAGATGGGTTACAGTATCGCTGAAGCGTTTAAAAATCGAGGTGCGACTGTAACAATCGTGAGTGGGCCAGTCAGTATTGACCCGCCGAGCGGTGTCAATGTTATTCAAGTTGAATCGACTGAAGAAATGTTTGAAGCGGTCAAAAATAATTTAGACAATGATATCGGTATATTTTCTGCAGCAGTATCTGATTACACACCAAAACACGTAGCGACAAAAAAGCTTAAAAAAGAGACAGATACACTTGACGCTATTGAGTTAAAAGAAACGACAGATATTTTAAAATATGTCGGACACAATACGGACGATATGTACGTCGTCGGATTTGCTGCTGAGACGGATAACGTCGAAGAAAATGCGCTAAAAAAACTAGCGAAAAAACAGATCGACGCAATTTGTTTAAACGACGTATCAAACACGTCAATCGGTATGAATAGTGACTTTAACGAGATTACGATGTTCTTTAAAACAGGTGATAAAACACAGTTAAACTACGGGACGAAACAAGAAATCGCAGACAAAATCGTCGACGAAATCGTAAAGCGAGTGGACCTATAATGTACGCATCAGTCATCGTCGCGATTAGCAATAAGAACGTCGATCGTCTCTTTACGTATAAAATTCCTGAACACTTAGAAGATAAAATACAACCGGGATCTAGAGTGTTCGTTTCATTTGGCCCGAGAATGATTCAAGGATTTGTCGTCGAGGTAAAAAATGAGACAGACTTAGATCCTTCGAAAATTAAACCAATTCAAAAAGTTATGGACGTCTACCCAGTACTTACGAAAGAACTTATTCATTTAAGTAAAAAGCTCGCAGATTATTACGTCGAACGACATATAAAAGTCATTGAAGCAATACTCCCTGCAGCGTTAAAAATGAAATCGAGATCTGTATTAAAACTAAGTAATGACGCGTCCACAATTGCTAGAGAAACATTTAAAAAGTTTGACGATGAAAAAATCGACGTCAAACTGCTCGATATGAACGACTTAAAACAATTAATGCCGTTTATTAACTCTAAAGAAATTATTGAAGAAAAAGAATTTTCTCAGCATACGAAAAAGAAGACACGTCGAGGGATTGAATCAAATTATTTAGATATAAAACCATCGAGTCGAGCAGTGAAACAAATCGAGTTACTCGAACTCGTCGAAGACCGTGGCCCGTTAACGTATGAACAAATCGAAGAAGAAGGATACTCTATAGGAGTCATTAACGCACTCGTCGATAACGGCTTTTGTAAAAAAATCGATATATTAGTCGAGCGCGATCCATATGAAGGGCGAGTATTTTATCAAGACGATAAAAAGATACTAACGCCTGAACAACAACACGCGTTTGACACGATTAAAAAATCGATTGATAACGATGAACACGAAACGTTTTTATTACATGGAATCACTGGAAGCGGAAAGACAGAAGTGTATTTACAAGTAATCGAAGAAGTATTAAATCGCGGTGAAAATGCGATTATGATGGTCCCAGAAATTGCACTTACTCCACAAATGGTGCAGCGTTTTAAATCGAGATTTGGTGACGACGTTGCAGTGATTCACTCGATGTTAAGTCACGGTGAACGATATGATGAGTGGCGTAAAATACGTGAAGGGCGTGCTCGAATTTCTATTGGCGCACGAAGTAACGTGTTTGCGGCATTTCAAAACGTCGGGTGTATTATTATCGATGAAGAACACGAGTCGACTTATAAACAAAACGAACGCCCGTATTATCACGCACGACTCGTTGCTAAGTGGCGCGCGGAGTATTATAACTGTCCGTTAATACTTGGCTCTGCAACACCGAGTATCGAGTCATACGCCCGAAGTGAAGTCGGCGTGTATCAGAGACTTGAACTTACAGAAAGACCGACGGAACAAACCGTTCCAACTCCAGAAATCGTCAGTATGGTTAAAGAGCGAGAAGACGGCAACACGTCAATCATTTCACGTAAACTCGACATGAAAATTCGAGACCGAATAAGTAAAGATGAACAAATGATCCTGCTACTCAATCGAAGAGGATATGCGAACTTTTTAGTCTGTCAAAACTGTGGTCACGTTCCGATGTGCCCAAACTGTGACATCAGCTTAACGTATCATAAATCTAACAATTCACTGATGTGTCATTACTGTGCATACGAAGAGCCGATGCCAACAAAATGCGGAGCGTGTGGTGAACACGATTTAAGTCTTCGCGGGACAGGAACACAAAAGATAGAAGAAATATTGCGCGATACGTATAACGTCGACGTCGTACGAATGGATATCGACACGACGCGTAACAAAGGTGCACACGAAAAGCTATTAAGCACGTTCGAAAAAGAAAATATTCCGATACTACTCGGCACACAGATGATTGCGAAAGGGTTAGATTTTAAAAACGTCACACTCGTCGGAGTGTTAAATGCAGATACGATTTTAAATCTACCGGATTTTAGAGCAAATGAACGTACGTTTCAACTCCTCACTCAAGTATCCGGGCGCGCAGGACGCGGAGACGTTGAAGGAGAAGTGATATTCCAAACGTATAACGAAGATCATTACGCGATCCAATTCGCAAAAGAAAATGACTATCGTTCGTTTTACTTAAGAGAAATGGAATATCGAAAACTCGCACGGTATAGCCCGTATTACTTCCACGTATTATTTACAATTTCAAGCGAGTATCAAGACCGCGTCATTAAAGCAGCGAGTGACATTCACACAGTCATTCAAAAAGACGTGTCGAATCGTTCGATTTTAATTGGACCGAGTCCATCTCCAATCGAGAGAATCCAAAACAAATATAGGTTCCAAATAATATTAAAATATAAAAGTGAGCCAGAACTGTTTAAAGTACTCCATGAACTGGATAATAACTATAGTAAGGAATATCAAAAGACACAAACATCGTTAAGAATCGATGTTGATCCAGAATATATTATGTAGGTGAAACTATGGCAAATATAATTTTTATGGGAACGCCAGATTTCTCTGTTCCCATTTTAAGAGCGCTACACGAGACGTTCGAAGTTGATCTCGTCGTATCTCAGCCCGATAAAAAGGTCGGCAGAAAACAAATTTTAACGCCTCCTGCAGTCGCAAAAGAAGCGGCAACGCTTGGCATAGAAGTATTCCAACCGGAGGCTATCGGTAGTACTTCATCGATTGAAAAAATAAAATCATACGACCCAGATATTATTGTTACAGCCGCATACGGTCAGCTGTTAAGTGAAGACGTGTTAAACATACCAAAACTCGGGTGTATTAACGTTCACGCGTCACTCTTACCTAGACATAGAGGCGGCGCACCGATTCACCGTTCGATAATTGAAGGCGATGAAAAAACTGGCGTCACATTAATGTATATGGCAAAAGCGTTAGACGCGGGAGACATCATCGCGCAGCAAGAAACAGTCATCGAAGATAGTGACACAGTCGGTACGCTTCACGACCGTTTAAGTGAAATCGGTACGGAATTACTGATAAATGAGTTACCAAATATTTTAAACAAAACAAATTCACGTACACCTCAAGACGACGCTTTAAAAACGTTTAGTCCAAACATCGAAAAAGAAGATGAGTTCGTTACGTTCGACCGTCCGTCTAGAGAAGTGTTTAACCATATCCGGGGTTTAAACCCGTTCCCGGGAAGTTATACATTGTTAAATGGTAAACGACTGAAGTTATATTTATCGAAATTGACAGAAAAACAGTCGACAGAAAAGCCAGGGACGATTATAAAAGAAACGAAAGACGGATTTTTAGTTGCGACAAATGATTTTGACTTAGAAATTACAGAAGTCCAACCTGCAGGCGGAAAACGTATAAACGCAGGTCAATATATTCGTAATAATAGTGATTTAATTGGCGACGTGCTCGGTGAAGACGTATGACAGTAAGAGAATTAGCACTCGATGCGTATTCAAACGTCATTCATGACGGTGGGTATTCAAATATCGTTTTAAATCGAATCATCGAGGAAAACGAATTATCACAAAAAGACCGTGCGTTACTCACAGAGATTTTGTACGGTTCGATTTCGAGGAAATTAACGCTCGAATATTATTTACGCCCACTCATACAAACGAAAATAAAACGTTGGCAACGCGATTTACTCGTCATCAGTCTATATCAATTAGAATATCTCGATAAAATACCGAGTTACGCAGTGATCAATGAAGCGGTTGAAATTGCTAAAGAGCGTGGTGGACTACAGAGTTCACGTCAAATTAACGGTATTTTACGTAGTTTCTTACGTGAAGAAAAACCAAAAATCAGCGATATTAAGAACGACGCGACGAGGCTATCAATCGAGTACTCACTACCGAAGTGGATCGTCAGACATCTATTAAAACATCATTCAGTCGAAAACACTGAAAATATCGCAAAAAGTCTACTTGAGAGACCAAACATGTACGTCCGCGTAAACAAGAAACAAACGACGCGTGAGGCACTAATTAAACAGCTACAAGACGAAGGAGTGACTGCTAAGAAAAGCTCTATTCATGAAAATGCAGTCATCGTTTATGGTGGAGGGCTAACGGAAACGAAAGCCTATAAAGATGGATTATTTGGTATTCAAGATGCGAGTTCGATGTGTGTCAATTATGCATTAGATCCAACTGGAAAAGAAGCGATACTCGATGCATGTAGTGCGCCTGGCGGGAAAGGATTCCACGCACTAGAAAATATGAATGGACACGTCGATTTTTCAGACGTATTTGAACATAAACTGACATTAATCAAAAATGAAAGCAAACGTTTAAAACATACGAATTTAAATGTAATGCTAAAAGATGCAACGAAAGACGATTATGATACGATGTACGATAAAATAATCGTAGATGCACCGTGTTCAGGGCTCGGCGTTTTAAAACGTAAACCTGAAATTAAGTACAACGTCCGTGAAGAAGATATCAACACACTTGTTGACATTCAACTATCGATTTTAAATCACGTCAAACAGTATTTAAAACGTGGCGGTACACTCGTTTATTCGACATGTACACTGCATCAAATGGAAAATGAAAACGTCGCATATACATTTAAAAAACAGTCGACGGATATAGAATTTGACGAATTTGAAATTCCACCGTTTAAATTCAAAGGAAACATGCGTCAAATTCTCCCCCATGAACTGAATACAGACGGTTTCTTTATCGCTAAATTTAAGAAACTGTGAGGGAGGACAGCTATGAAATTTTATGAGAAAAGTATTTGTGGGAGTTACCGTAATTTAAACGAAGATACGACCTACGTATTTCAAAATAAAACCGGTCAAAAAATCGCGTTAATTGCCGACGGTATGGGTGGCCATGAGCATGGTGAAGTCGCTTCAAAATTTGTCGCTTCTAAAATTAAAGAAGCGTTCGAAGAGACGAACTACTTTAAACCAGACGACGGCAAAGATTTTTTAAGAGATTTAATTATTCAAACGAACCGCGAGTTATATGACTATTCAAACGAAAATACGGAGTCTAAAAATATGGGAACAACACTCGTTTTAGCAGCATTTTTAGATGAAATGATTTACGTATTTAACGTCGGAGATTCTAGAGCGTATGCACTTAAAAAGTTAGAAATACGCCAAATCACAAACGACCATACGTTTGTTAATATGCTCGTCAGTTCAGGTGAAATTACAAAAGAAGAAGCAAAATCTCATCCTCAAAAAAATATCGTAACGAAAGCACTCGGTACAACAAGACTCATTCAGCCGGATTTATTCCGTTTAAAAAATCATCTGTATGATTATATCGTTTTAACGAGTGACGGCGTGACAGATGTAGTGGACGATGAAACGATTCATAAAATTGTGTATGAAAACGAAAGTAAAGCAGATGAAATTGTAGCTAAAGCTGAAAAAAATGACTCGAAAGATAACATCAGCGTTATCGTCGTCGACTTAAAGGCGGGTGAATAGTAATGGAAGGAAACATCATTTCAGATCGTTATCGCCTTAAAAAATATTTAGGCGGTGGGATGAGTTCAGTTTATTTGGCCGATGATATTATATTAGACCGTGAAGTCGTCGTAAAATTGATAAAATCAGATCCGTATAACAAAGAAAAAATGATGCAACGCTTCCAGCGTGAAGTACAAAACACAACACGATTAAACCACCCAAACATCGTTACAGTGATCGACGTCGATGATACGAGTGAATACCACGTACTCGTCACGGAATACATTAAAGGTCCGAATTTAAAGCAATATATCGATGAAAACAAGCCGCTGCCATATGACAAAATCGTAGAACTGTCACTTATGACGCTTCGTGGTATCGAACACGCGCATAACCGTGGAATTATCCATAGAGATATTAAGCCGCAAAATATTTTAATCGATGAAGATGGTCAGTTAGAAATTACGGACTTTGGTATCGCGAAAGCTTTATCTGAAACAAGGCTTACTGAAACGAACCAAGTGATGGGTTCTGTTCAGTACATTGCACCAGAACAAGCAAAAGGAAAGCATGCGGATGAACGTGCGGACCTTTACAGCTTTGGAATCATGTTATACGAAATGATTACGGGAGAATTACCGTTCCAAGCTGAAACTCAAGTATCCGTAGCGCTTCAACATATACAGTCACCAATGCCAAACATCGACGATAAGCGTGAAGGTGTACCACTAGGACTTAAAAACATCGTCTATAAGTGTACCGAAAAGGAACCGAACGACCGTTATAGTGACGCGTCAGAAGTAATTCGTGATTTACTTGACTACAAAAATATGACACATGCGTATAAAGCGAATAATGAACCTAAAAAAGTCGATAAGGACAAAGTGAAAGTAGCACCTGTTGCACCAGTTCCGGTAAAACCTAAGAACAAAAAGCCAGAACAGACAGAACCACCAAAAGAAGAGACTAAAAAGAAACGTCGTATATGGCCGATTATCGTAATACTATTACTGCTTTTAATCGGTGGTAGTGCACTAGGTGCATTATTCTTAAAATCGACACCGAAAGAAGTCACTGTAGAAAACGTTCAAGGTATGCATGTTGACGAAGCAGTTCAAAAATTCGAAGAAGCAGGCCTCGTGATCGGTGATATTACACGTGAACATAACGAAAAGATTGAAAAAGATCACGTCATTAATACGTCTCCAAAATCCGGTGCTATCTTAAAAGAAGGAGACACGATCGACTTAAATGTGTCTGACGGTGAACCACCATATGAAATGGAAGACTTTACGAAAAAATCAATCGATGACGTTAAAAAGAAATTAGAAGAACTCGGATTTAATTCTGTTAATATCGAAGAGGAATATTCAAGTGAAATCGATAAAAATAAAGTTATCGAACAATCGATAAAACCAGGCACAAAAATTATTCCAAAAGAAGAATCGATTACGTTAACGGTATCTCAAGGTCCTGAACCGATAGAAATAGAGAACTTCGTCGGAAGACCGTTCGAGGAAGCGAAACAAGTACTCGAAGGCAACGGATTTATAATTAACAGTGTGAATGAAATCCATAGTGACGAATACGGCGAAGGGATCGTAGTGTCTCAAGACCCAAGTTACGGTGCGTTTTTACCAGGCTCTCCAATTAATTTAACAGTGTCTAAAGGTAAAGCGCCAAAAGAAGCAAAAGAATATCAATTTAAAGTGACGATTCCATTTGGAGAGGATACTTCTAAAGATAAAGACAAGAAAGAAAAAACGAAAAAAGTAAAAGTCTATATCGAAGATAAAACACGAAACATCGATGACGTCGAGGAAGAGTTTGTGATCTTTGAAGACACACCGTACACGATTAACCTCGTCCTAGAAGAAGGTGAATCAGGTGGTTATCGTATCGAAGTCGATGGTAAAAAAGTGTTAGAAGAAAAAATCAAAAATGATTAAATAAATTTATTGAAATATTGGCGTTTATAAAAAATGTTATCTATAATAAAAAGGAAGACTTCAATTTGGAGGATGAAAACAATGGCAAAAATTAAAAGAGATAAAGGTCTAGATAATACGTTAAAAGTATTTAAACAAGGCTACCTTTATACGACAAATCAAAGAGAACGCCTAGGTGCAGAAGTGTTTGAAACACGTGCACTCGGTGGTAAAAGCTACGTCGTTTTAAGTGGAAAAGAAGGGGCAGAACTATTCTACGATAACGACAAAATCGAACGTGAAGGTGGTTTACCTAAGCGTGTTGTAAACACTTTATTCGGTAAAGGTGCGATCCACACGACAACTGGTAAACAACATATCGACAGAAAAGCGCTATTCATGTCATTAATGACTGAAGGAAACTTAGAGTATGTACGTAAATTAACACGTAACTACTGGAAAGCTAACACAGCGCGTATGGAAGCGATGGGAGACGTTAACGTTTACCACGAATCTATCGTTCTATTAACACGTATTGGTATGCGCTGGGCGGGAGTAACTGCTCCAGAAGAAGAAATCGAAAGAATCGCAGAAGACATGGATATCATGATCGACTCATTCAAAGGTCTCGGTAATGCGTTCAAAGGTTACAAATCATCTAAAGATGCGCGTAAACGTGTTGAAGACTGGTTAGAAGATCAAATCATTAAAACACGTAACGGTGAAATTAATCCTCCAAAAGGCTCATCATTATATGAGTTAGCACACTGGAGAGACTATGAAGGTAATCAAATGGATTCACGTCTTGCAGGTATCGACCTCATGAACACGTTCCGTCCATTAATTGCAATTAACCGTTTCGTATCATACGGTGTACTTGCACTTTACGAACACCCAGAAGCAATTCGTAAAATGAGCACGGTAGAAGATTATCCGTACATGTTCGCTCAAGAAGTAAGAAGATTCTACCCATTCGTTCCATTCTTACCTGGTAAAACGAAAGTAGAAGTGGAACATAAAGGTGTAACGATTCCTAAAGACCAACGTCTCGTAATCGACGTTTACGGTACGCTTCACAGTGAAGAGTTATGGGATCAACCAAACAAATTCATTCCAGAACGTTTTAGAGACTGGGACGGATCACCATTTGATATGATTCCACAAGGTGGCGGAGACTACTGGACTAACCACCGTTGTGCAGGTGAGTGGATCACAATCATCATCATGGAAGAAACTATGAAATACTTCGCAAACGAAATCACTTGGGACGTTCCAGAGCAAGACTTAACAATCGACTTAAACAGTATCCCTGGTTACATTAACAGTGGTATGGTCATCAACAACGTTAGAGAAAAAGTGGATCGTTTCTAATATATTTCCCTCTAAACAAAAATGTTTAGAGGGATTTTTTATGTTTCTTAAATATAAACGTTTGTTATAATTTATTTAGATGAAAATTTTAGGAGGCATTATGCAAACAGGTAAAATTGTAAAAGCGCTTGCCGGTTTTTATTACGTTAAAAGTGACGGCATAGTATATCAAACAAGAGCGCGTGGAATATTCCGTAAACGTAAAGAGAGTCCATTAGTTGGAGATATTGTCGATTTTGAAGCGGACAACGTAAAAGAAGGAACGATTACTCATATACATCCACGTAAAAATTGTTTAGTCCGTCCGCAAGTTGCTAACGTCGATCAACTACTCATTACAGTGAGCATAAAAAATCCGGACTTTAGTTTTTATTTAACAGACCGATTTTTAGCATATAGTGAATCTAATCATATTACGCCAATTTTAATCGTTACTAAAAACGATTTAAATGACGATGAAGAATTAATCAAAAAAATAAAAGAAACATATGATATGTATGACGTGTACTTTACAGAAAAAGACACGGTAAATGAATCATTAAAAGATATATTCCCAGATAAGTTATCGGTCCTTGCTGGACAAACGGGTGTCGGGAAAAGTACGTTATTAAATACGTTACTTCCAAACTTAAACTTAGAAACAAATGAAATTAGTGAAAAGCTAAATCGCGGAAAACATACGACACGTCATGTTGAACTGATCGATAAAAACAACGGTCAAATCGCAGACACTCCAGGATTTTCTACGATTGATTTTACACATATCGACAAAGAGGATTTACGTTTTTATTTTAAAGAATTTAACGTTTTTCTAGACGACTGTAAATTTAGAGGATGCGTCCATATTAACGAACCGAAATGCGCCGTAAAAGATGCTGTGAATAATGGTGATATAAAAGAAAGTCGCTACAACAGTTACTTACAAATATACGAAGAAATGACGAATTACAAGGAGAGATATTAATGGTTAAAGTATTACCATCATTACTAGCGAGTGATTTTTTAAATTTAGAAAGTGAAATGAAGAGAATGGAAGAAGCAGGTGCGGATATTTTCCATTTAGATATTATGGATGGACAATTTGTGCCGAATATTTCATACGGTATTCCTGTTTGTGAAGCGATTAGTAAAAAAACGAATATTCCACTAGACGTTCACTTAATGACAGAAGATCCAGAGCAGTTCGTCGAAGAGTTTCGCGATATGGGTGTTGAATATTTATCGTTTCATATTGAAGCAACGCCGCACGCACATCGCTTAATCACGCATATCCAAAACAACAACATGAAAGCAGGCATCGTTTTAAACCCACAAACGCCAGTGAAAGATGTTGAGTATCTGTTAGACATCGTAGACTTCGTTCTCGTCATGACAGTGAATCCAGGATTTGGTGGGCAGTCGTTTATCGAATCTGGTGTTAAAAAGATTGCAGAACTCGATTCTATTCGTACGATTGAAAATTATGACTATTTAATTGAAGTAGACGGCGGAGTGAACGATGAAACCGCACGCGTGTGCCGTGAAGCGGGTGCAGATTTACTCGTGAGTGGATCGTACTTATTTAAAGCAGATAATACAAAAGAGACGATTGATAAACTTAGAGGTTAATATATGAAAGCTAACGTAGTGATGAGAGAAGTGAGCGTTCCAAAAATTTCTGGAGATTATGTCGGGGTCGACCGCGGAGTGTATCAGTTACTTAAACTTGGTATTACACCGAAATTTTGTTACGGTGATTACGATTCTGTGAACGACGAAGAACGCGACTTCATTGAATCAAAACTTGACATTCATGCAGTCAACAGTGAAAAGGATTATACGGATAGCGAGCTTGCGTTATTTGATCTTGTCGATAAAGGTTACAAAAAAATCGACGTATACGGTGCATTAGGTGACCGTATTGATCATGAGTTAATGAATATTCAACTACTTTTAAACGAGAAATTTAAAGACGTCGACGTCAGGCTGATCAATGATTTAAATATTATATTTAAAGTTGAAGGTAGTCGTGAACTACAAAATCTCGGATATAAGTACATTTCTTTTATACCAATTTTTAACGACACAGTTTTAAAATTAGTCGGATTTAAGTATGATGGAGAAGTCATTACGTCTATTGGAAGTACGTTAACAGTATCTAATGAATTTGCAAGTGACGTTGCGACGGTTGTAACGAATCTACCAATAATCGCGATTTATTCAAACGACAGAAGTTAGGAGATGAAAGTATGATATTACTTGGTGCACTCGTCAACGGGCTCGCCATTATTATCGGTGGTTCACTCGGGTTAATATTTACTTTTATCCCCGAACATGTGAAAGATTCAATTTTAAAAGCACAAGGTCTCGTTATTATTGCCCTTGGAATTCAGATGATTTCTGCTTCAACAGACGTAATTATTACGCTGTTGAGTTTAATCGTCGGGGTGACGATCGGTGAGTATTTAAAATTAGAAGATAAACTAAACGGTATCGGACATTGGCTCGAATTTAAGCTAGGCGATAAAAACGCAGGAAACATCTCACAAGGACTCGTCTCTGGTACGATGATATTTATAATCGGAGCGATGTCAATCGTCGGAGCACTAGACGCTGGGATGCGTGGAGACAATACAGTCTTATACACGAAATCATTTATGGATTTCTTTATCGCACTCGTTATGACAACGACATATGGACTCGGCGTCATCATTGCTGGTATTCCTACATTTTTATATGAAGGACTCATTACACTCGGCGCAAAAGGATTTGCGCACTTCATACCAGAAGACGTATTAAAAACGATGACAAAACAAGTCAGCGCAACTGGAGGAGTCATTATCTTTGCGATCGGTTTAAACATGATGAACATCACAAAAACACGTGTCGGAAACATGATCCCAGCGATATTTGTTGCGATGCTCGTCATATATATCATGAGTTTCTTTAGATAAGACGAACTATAATTCAGAGTTCGTCTTTTTTCATCTTGTGGCGTGGTGGTTGGGTTGGTTGAGAGCGTAATTGTACACGAAATAGGTAGGGTGTTTACACAAAAGGGATTTGCGTAAAAAGATTTTAAATAATTTAACATAACTTCGATTTCTGTAAACGACCATCTCGTTACGTTGACAATTAAGCGTTTTGCGTTAAACTAACACGAACTCTTTTAACGCTAACAGCATTTGCGTTAAATTAAACCGAAAACGATCTTGCCGCCACTATTTTTTAAGATGAAAAGCTGTTAAACAGCAGCTCGGTTTTTAATCTTGTTAAATTAACGAAGGTGCCTTTAACGGAAACGCCTGTTGCGTGAACGAAATAAATTTAATTTTACACAACTCTCGAATACGTCAAAGGGTGCCTAGATAATTGCACGCAAAAACTTTAATTGTCAACGAACGCACAACGCTTTTAACA
>NZ_KV802751.1:59987-66989 GCF_001810835.1 Nosocomiicoccus sp. HMSC067E10
ATTTTACACAACTCTCGAATACGTCAAAGGGTACCTCGATAATTTTACGCAAGATCTCTAATTGTCAACGAACGCACAACGCTTTTAACACAAATCGTATTTGCGTAAAATTAAACCAAAAATTCAACTAATATAGAAGAATAAAAGCCTACTCCGACCAAAGTCACAGATCCAACCCAAAATCTTGCATGTGTATACACAAAAAAAGAGATTTGTACGATTCTATCGCACAAATCTCTTTTATTATTTTAATTATACGCGTTGTACTTTACCAGATTTTAACGCTCTAGCTGAAACCCAAACACGTTTAGGTTTGCCATCTACTAAAATTCTTACTTTGTGTAAGTTAGCACCAAAAGTTCTTTTACTTGCGTTTAGTGCGTGAGAACGGTTGTTACCTGATCTAGCACGACGACCTGTAACGTAACATACTTTAGCCATTCGTCCCACCCCTTCATTGTTTTTAATTGATAATTCTTATCTGCGAATACTATAATATAATACATGAATATCGTTTAAAACACAATAACAAATATCATATCGTTGTATTTAATCATGCGGATTTGAACAGGGGTTGTCAAATAGTGTGTTTAAATCTATAATAAAATGATGAATTAGGAGTGAGTTTATGTCACTAAAAATTAATAATGAACTTGGCACGATTGAAGTGTCTACAGATGTAATCGCAAATATCGCTGGTGGCGTCGTAAGTGAAAGTTACGGCGTTGTTGGTATGGCATCGAAAACATTTAGAGATGGCTTTGCGGAATTACTTGGTAAAGAGAACTACGCACGCGGTGTCGTCGTAGATAATGAAAACGAAAATTTAAAAATTGATTTATATATTATTGTACTTTACGGTGTGAAGATTTCCGAAGTTGCATCGAACGTACAAACGACAGTTAAGTATACGTTAGAAAAAACATTAGGACTAAAAATTGATTCTGTGAATATTCATGTTCAAGGTGTCAGAATCATTGATTCGGATGAGTAGTTAGGGAGGATTTTTAAAAATGAATAAAATAGATGGACAACTCTTTCGCAAGATGATTTTAAATGGTGCGAAAAATTTAAAAAAGCATGCGGAATATGTTGATTCACTGAATGTCTTCCCAGTACCGGATGGAGACACAGGAACGAATATGAAGTTATCGATCGTATCGGGTGCTTCTGAAGTAGAAAACTTAACGAGCAACCACGTCGGTGAAGTTGGGAAACACTTCTCTAAAGGGTTATTAATGGGCGCAAGAGGAAACTCAGGCGTTATTTTATCTCAATTATTTAGAGGATTTTCTAAACACGTCGAAGAGTTAGCAGAAATCGATCATCATGCATTTAGTGAAGCATTCCAAGCAGGTGTGAAAACTGCATATAAAGCAGTTATGAAACCTGTTGAAGGTACGATTTTAACAGTTGCTAAAGACTCAGGCGCTAAAGCAGAAGAAGTCGCTAAAAACGAAACAGATATCGTTAAAATTATGGAAGCTGTTTTAGAAGAAGCGAAAGAATCTTTAAAACGTACACCAGATCTATTACCAGTTCTAAAAGAAGTGGGCGTTGTCGACTCAGGTGGACAAGGACTTGTATATGTTTATGAAGGATTTTTAAAAGCGTTAAAAGGTGAAGACGTAGAAGAGACGTCAAGCACTTCAGGAGAGCCTGTCAATACAGAAGAGTTCGTAAACGATGAACACGAATTTGATGAGTTTATGTCAGTCGACGATATCGAATTCGGTTTTTGTACAGAATTCATGGTACGTTTCGGAAAAGATAAAAAACCATTCGAAGAAACATCATTTAGAAACGACATGGATAAGTTCGGTGACTCATTACTCGTTATTAACGATGATGAAATCGTAAAAGTTCACGTACACACAGACCATCCAGGTGAAGCACTATCATACGGTGCAGAGTACGGTGAAATCATTAAGATTAAAATCGAAAACATGCGCGAACAGTTTAGAGCATTAGAAGCTAAACGTGAAGCGAAAAAGAAAAAAGAAAAAATTAAAACGGCAATTATCGCAGTATCAAGTGGAGAAGGTATTGATACCCTCCTTAAGAGTATCGGTGTTACACACTTAATTAGCGGTGGTCAAACGATGAACCCATCAACTGAAGACATCGTCAATATTATTAAAGATGACGACGTCGAAGAAGTTATCATCATGCCGAACAATAAAAATATCATCATGGCAGCAGAACAAGCAGCTGAACTATTAGATGTCGAGGCTGTCGTTATTCCGACACGTTCGATTCCTGAATGTGTGTCTGCAATGTTTACGTTTAATGGAGAAGCAAGTCTCGAAGAAAACAAAGAGACGATGATCGACGCTATGAACCAAGTGAAAACAGGTCAAGTGACGTATGCAGTAAGAGATACGAAAATCGATGACGTTGAAATTAAAAAAGACGAACATATGGGTATCGTCGATGGGAAAATTATCTCATGTAATAAAGACGTCAAAGTTACACTCGAAAACTTACTTGAAACAATGATCGATGACGATTCAGAAATCGTAACGATCTTTACAGGTGAAGGAAACGATGAAGCACTCGTTGAAGCACTCGCTGAACAGTTTGAAGAATCGCATGACGTTGAATTTGAAATTCACGACGGTAAACAACCGGTATACAGTTATTTAATTTCTGTAGAGTAATCAATATAGCCACATCGATATTATCGATGTGGTTTTTTAATAAGAGGTGAAATTATGAAATATAATAGTGTATTTGATATTATTGGGCCAGTGATGATTGGTCCATCAAGTTCTCATACGGCTGGATCAGTTAAAATTGGACAAACAGCACGTAATCTATTTAAACAACAACCAGACAAAGTAGACATTTACTTATACGGTTCATTTAAAGAAACATATAAAGGTCATAAAACAGACGTCGCATTAATCGGAGGAGTGCTCGGGTTTAGTACTGAAGATTCAAGAATTAAAAACGCTTACGAAGAAGCCGAAAAAGCAAATATGCACGTCAAAATCATAGAGATGCCAGAAGAAAAGAGTCACCCGAATACAGCTATTCTCCACTTATTTAAAGGAGACGACACGTTAATGGTTGAAGCTGTGTCAATTGGTGGTGGGATGATTCAAGTCGTCTCTATTAACGACTATCCGATTTCTTTATCTGGTAATTTACATTCGCTACTCGTATTTCATAAAGATAGCTTCGGGACGATTGCGAACGTTACAAGTATTTTAAAAGATGAAGCACTCAACATTGGAACGATGAACGTATCGCGTAAAGAAGTCGGTCAAACTGCGCTTATGACGATAGAAATCGATTCAAAATGTGATGAATCGACAGTGAAGAGAATTGAACAAGTAGAAGGTGTCGAGCGTGTCATAGAATTAAAAGGAAAAGAGGCGTAATAGATGCAAGAGTTTAATAGTATTAACCAACTGATTTCTAGATCAGAAACTGAACAAAAATCAATCGCAGATATTATGATCGCTCAAGAAATGGAAACATCAGGACTATCCTATGACGATATTTATAAGCAGATGGAATACAACTTAGACACGATGGAAAATGCAGTAAAAGAAGGGCTTGAAGGTGTAGAAAGTACGACTGGTCTAACAGGCGGAGATGCAGTAAAAATGAGACGCTATATCGAATCGGGTCGCGGGTTAAGTGGAGATTTAACACTACACGCGATTATGAACGCTGTTTCTACAAATGAAGTGAACGCTGCGATGGGGCAAATTTGTGCAACACCAACTGCAGGGTCTGCGGGTGTCGTTCCAGGTGTATTATTTGCGATGAAAGAAAAATATCCAGAAACAACGCGTGAAGAGATGGTAAAGTTTCTATTTACAGCAGGTGCATTTGGAATGGTCGTCGCGAACAATGCGAGTATTTCAGGTGCTGCAGGTGGATGCCAAGCAGAAGTCGGGAGTGCGTCAGCAATGGCAGCTGCAGCAGTCACTGAAATGGCTGGTGGCACGCCAGAAATGTGTGCACATGCGTTTTCTATCGCACTTAAAAATATGCTCGGTCTTGTCTGTGACCCAGTCGCAGGTCTCGTTGAAGTACCGTGCGTTAAACGTAATGCAGCTGGTGCATCTAACGCACTAACAGCAGCAGATATGGCACTCGCTGGAATAGAATCTAGAATCCCAGCAGACGAAGTCGTCGAAGCGATGTTTAAAATCGGATTAACGATGCCATCACACTTACGTGAAACAGGTCGCGGAGGACTCGCAGCAACTCCTACAGGCGAACGACTGAAAAAAGAGTTAATCGGGTCATAATATGACAGAGCTATATGAAGTGATCACGCCATCTGCTTCTATCGGAACGTTAAAAGGTGTCGGTAAAAAGACCGAAGAAAAATTAAATAGTATTGGTATTCATACGGTGAATGATGTAGTTTTTCATCTGCCGAATTCGTACGTTGACCAAAATCCGACAGACGTGAATTCCGTAAAGTTAGAAGAAGTCATTACAGTGAGTGGTGTCGTAAAAACGGAGCCGACGGTGACGTATTTACGAAAAGGGTTAAACCGGATGAGTTTTCATATGGAAACGAACAACGTCTACATAAAAGTGACGTTTTTTAATCAGGCGTATTTAAAAAAACAAATCGAAGTCGGAGATACGATAAACGTCCACGGTAAATTTAATAAACCAAAACAAGAGATGTCAGGTAGAAGTATTATAAAACCGAACGGCGATACGATGGATATGCGCTATGCGTTAAATAAAGTGATGAATAATAAGACGTTTGGTAATATCGTAAAAGAAGTGTTTCGAACACATATTTTTAATCAAGATTTACCGGAGTATTTAATCAAAAAATATAAACTGATGCCGATTAAACAAACGCTGTATCATCTCCATTTTCCGGATAATATGGATGAACTTCAAAATGCGAGACGTACGATGAAGTTTTATGAACTGTTTATGTTCCAAGTAAAAATCATCGAAAAGCGTAAGCAAGAACGCGTGCCACAAAAAGAATCAATTATAAAATATGATATTGATAAGCTGAAGCGGTTTATCGGTACGTTACCGTTTGAATTGACGAAAGATCAAAAGACAAGTGTGAACGACATTTGTAGAGATTTACTTAGTGAATTTAATATGCACCGTCTGCTGCAAGGGGACGTCGGAAGCGGTAAGACAATCGTCGCTGGAATTTCGGTTTATGCGCTTAAAACTGCTCTTAAACAAAGTGCAATTATGGTGCCGACTGAAGTGCTTGCAAATCAGCATTATGAAAGTTTAGTCGAATCGTTTAACGATGAGCTTACAATCGAGTTATTAACAGGGACGACGACACCGAGTGAAAAACGTCGTATAAAAGAAGCATTAAAAAATGGAGACATCGATTTAATTATCGGGACGCATGCACTTTTTGAAGATGACGTCGTGTTTAAAGATTTAGGGCTCGTCATTATCGACGAACAGCATCGCTTCGGAGTAAATCAGCGAGAGAAATTAATTAAAAAAGCCAAAAGTCGAAACGTATTATATATGACAGCAACACCAATCCCAAGAACGCTATCGATCACAGCATTCGGAGATATGGACGTCTCTCTTATAAAGACGATGCCTGCCGGTAGGTTGCCGATCAAAACATTTTGGAAAAAAGAAAAAGAAATCGACGAAGTACTCGCGTTTATCAAAAAAGAAATGGATGCTGGACGTAATATTTACGTCGTCGCGCCGTTAATCGAAGAATCAGAAGTACTCGATTTAATGACGACTGAAGAAGTGTATCATATGTTTAGAGAAACGTTCGGTGAAGATAAAGTCGAGCTCGTCCATGGGCGTATGAAAACTGAGGAGAAAGCGAAAGCAATGGCGCGCTTTGAATCGCTTGAAACACCGATACTCGTATCAACGACGGTCATTGAAGTTGGTATCAACGTTAAAAATGCGACAGTGATGACGATTTTTAACGCAGAGCGATTTGGTTTATCAACGTTACATCAACTTCGAGGTCGTGTAGGTAGAAATGATTTACAAAGTTATTGTATATTAATAAGTGAAGGTAAAACTGAGCAAGCACAAATGCGCATGAATATTATGACAGAAACGACAGATGGATTTGTCCTTTCTGAAAGAGATTTAGAGATGCGCGGGCCGGGAGACTTTTTTGGTGTGAGACAAAGTGGGCTCCCAGAATTTAAAGTTGCAGATCTCGTACACGACTATAGAATATTAGAAGTTGCGAGAAGTGAAGCCATTAAACTATTTAAGGAGCAGTGATATGAGATCATTTACTAGAATTTTAGGTGTACTACTTATCATGACGGCACTTGTCTTATTCTTCTGGCAAGATATCCGTGCATTTTTCACAGATATCGTAAACGATAGAATCATCGAAGCCTACGAGAACGGTGATGACAACGTCAATGTAAATATATTAGAAAAGTTTATTACTGGAATTGAGCCCGGGGACAAACAAGGGGTTAAAATTAAAGACGATATGGCAGGGATTATCAAAATTGAATCTGCCGGAATTTCAGAGCCAATTTATTACGGAGAATTAACTGAAGAAAAACTTAGAAACGGCGTCAGTATGTTAGAGTCAACAGATAGTCTCGACATGCAGAACGTGCCGATCGCTGGCCACCGAGTAGAAGGCGCCGGGATACGATTTAACTATATCGACCGAGCAGAAAAAGGTGACACGATAGAAATTATAACCCGAGACGGTAAACGAGAATACGAAATTACCGACATCTTTGAAGTCACACCAGACCGCGTCGATATACTACAACAATCAGAAGGCGACCCGCAAATATTAACACTCATCACGTGTGAAGACTACAACCCAGATACGTTACTATTTGAAAAGCGACTCATCGTCCAAGCAGAAATCAAAAGTGATTCGTAAGAATCACTTTTTTTTGTTTTTGCTGGTTGCTTGGTCGTGTTATTTTACGCGTAATGGAATACGCGAGTAGTTTTTCATCGGAAAATTCGGGAGGAGAAGCGGTTTTTCGGTCAAGTCTTAAATATTGTGTAAAATAAAAA
>NZ_KV802752.1:0-460 GCF_001810835.1 Nosocomiicoccus sp. HMSC067E10
TATCAACGATTATGGATTGTTATAACTCTGAAGTGATTGCCTATCAATTAAGTCGTTCACCAAACCTGGCAATCGCTATAAATCCTTTAAATAAAGCACTTGAGGAACACCAACACAATCTAAACCAATTAGTTGTTCACTCGGATCAAGGATTTCATTATCAGCATAGTAGTTGGGGAAATACCATAACAGAATATGGTGCAACAATGAGTATGTCACGTAAAGGAAACTGTTTAGATAATTCACCGATGGAGAACTTCTTTGGCTTATTAAAGCAGGAAATGTTTTATGGAGAAGTATTCAAGACATATGAAGCATTAGAGATCGCAGTACATGAATATATTAGATACTATAATAAAGATAGAATTAAGCTAAAATTAAAAGGCATGTCTCCTGAAGAATTCAGGAAACATACCTTACAATCTGCTTAATTCCAAAAGTCCAACTTTTGGGTAGCACA
>NZ_KV802753.1:0-245 GCF_001810835.1 Nosocomiicoccus sp. HMSC067E10
TTAAATTCACTAGTATATTGAGTATTGCCTAGAGATTTAGTGAGGCCCTGATAGCCATATGTGTTGTATTGTTTTACCCATGTTTGAACAAGCGATCTATCCACATTATACTTTTCACCTAAAAATTTATATCCTCCTGCTTCATTTAAATATTCATTAACTACTTTTACCTTAAATTCAAAGCTATGCTTTTTATACTTCATACAAAAACACCCCTAAAGTTGGATTTTAGTGTCCAACTTTAG
>NZ_KV802754.1:0-2436 GCF_001810835.1 Nosocomiicoccus sp. HMSC067E10
CATTAAACGAAGAAACACCAAACGAAGAAGCATCAGCAGACGAAAAATCACTAACTGAAGAAATCACTAAAGAAAGTGAAGAAGTAGCAACTCGATCTGCACTAAATAGAACAGCAGAAGATGAGGTAGATAAAACTTCTTTAGATGTAACTTCTGACGATGTTGGTAATGCCAGACTTGATGTTGATGGTGTGAAAGTAATTGAGTCAGGTACTGATCAAGAAGATGCTAGACGTACCGTTAACGGAACAGTTTATCAGTACTATAATTCTACACCTACTGCTGGAAGTGTAAGAGACGGAGTTAGAAGTCCTTTAGAAGACGTTAGAGTATACGCACAGTGGTTTGAAAAAAGCGGAGCAGCCTCACCTATCTATACTACTAAAACTGATGCCCAAGGTAATTATCATATCGTAATGAAAGATTTTGTTTTAGCAGATGGAACAACCGCACGTTTTGATGCGGATCCTTTATTACCTGAAGGAGAAAAATTCAGAGTATGGGCTGAAACTCCAGATGGATTAAGTCTGATACAGTCATGGAACCTAAGCCAAGTTGGTCCACGTGGTAAAGTTATGGATACTATGAATGGTGCTCGTAACTGGATTCATACAGATAGACTAGAGAACTTCAACTTTGCATATGCCGAAACGCCGGATCATGAAGCGATGCATAATTTAAATGAAAAAGTTGACAATCAAGGATTTAACGAAACTTCAGGTCAAATAAACGGTCGTGTTTTCTGGGAAAATAGTCATCAAGCTGGAGCATCAAATATGTCTGAGCTTTCTAGATTTGGTGGAGCAGACACACCAATCAGAGATGTTGAAGTCATTGGTTCATACCTTTCAGACTATGCAGTAAATAAAATTTATAATGAAGCACCAGCTGCGATTGGTACAAAGAATATTCGTGGCAATGGTTGGACAGATGAAAATGAGAATGCTCTACAAGCATGGATTAAAGAGCAAATTGAATTAGAAGGTAAAGATTTATGGATTGGTGAAACAGTATCAACAAGAACTGATGCAGATGGTAAATATGTTCTTCAATTTAATGGTACTTATGGTCAGGACTATAACAATAGAGGATATAATGATAACATCAATCTTGGTACTGGGCGTCGCTCAGTGTTATATCGTGAAGATGTTCTTCCAGAAGATATTGCCTTAGCTCATGGATTAGAGGAAGGATCCACTTATGAAGATTTAATGGGTAGAACGGCTAGTTCACCAGATGTTGGTAACTGGTGGAGAATTACTTCTCAAAGATTAGATAGAGAAGCAAGCTTAGATGCTGCTCCTAAGCACATTAACATTGATTGGACTTATGTATCAATTCCAGGATTAGAGAACTTTGGAATGATAACACCATTCTTTGGTAATCGTTATGAGTTTAGTAGAGGCTCTGCTACAACTGGATTTTTAGAGACTTTCCGTATTAACAGTAATGAACAACAGCGCCTCAATAATGTAAATTTTGGTATGTTCTTAGACGAGTATATTTTCGGTATTGATGAGTATAATACAACTACATCACCAGCATTACCTGGTGCTAATGTATCTACTACAACGGTAGGTTTACCATCATCAGACCTAGGTAACAATAAGTATCAGGTTGTTTGGTATGATAAGGATGGTAATATTGTTCATGAATCGGAAGTTAAAATCCCATCAAATGAGGGTAAAATAACAACAGATGACTTTAAAGTTCCTGAAAATGCGCAAAGTGGTGATATTTTCACAGCTAAATTATTCGCGATTAGTCCTGGGGAAGAATCTGTTCGTGATGAATACCCACTTGCGCAAGACTCGTTTATTGTGAAGCTTGCAAATGAACTTTATGAACCATCATACGAAGAACAATTCGTAGTACCAGGTACACCATCAGAATCAGAACCAACATTCAAAGACAAAGATGGTAATGTAGTATCAGCACCAGAAGGATCTAAATATACAATTGGTAAAAATGCGGATGGTTCAGACTTTGTAGTACCAGATGGTTACACAGTCACTGTTGATGAGACAACAGGTGTAGTCACAGTAACAGCAGATCCAGAGGCATTAGATGCAGATACTGTAGAAGAATTTGATGTACCAGTTAAAGTGACTTATGAAGATGGTTCAACTGATGAAGCTAAAGCGAAATTCAAATTAGATACAGATGGTGACGGCACTCCAGATATCGAAGATGAAGATGATGATGGAGACGGCGTACCGGATGAAACGGAAAAAGATCATAATTCTAATCCTAAGAACCCAGATTCAGTGCCTAACAATGAAGAATACGAGCCTGGATACGAAGATGGCAAAGGTAAACCAGGTGAAGATGTAACTGTACCGTCACCAGAGTTTAAGGATAAAGATGGTAACCCAACAGAAGCACCAGACGGTACGAAATTCACACCAGGTGAAGACGCACCAGAAGGTGTTGAAG
>NZ_KV802755.1:0-1584 GCF_001810835.1 Nosocomiicoccus sp. HMSC067E10
AGTCTCATTGATCATAAATCAATGAGACTTTTCAGGCTGTAGACAAAGTCTCTTATGAGATGACGTCTACAGCCTTTTTTTATAAAATATAATTAATATGATTATTTTGGAGGGAAATCATGTTAGGAAAATCATTAAATTCACGTGATCAAATAGAATTTGTAGCGATTAGCGACCTCGTACCAAAAGATCATCTACTAAGAAAAGTGGATGCCGTATTAGATTTAAATTTTGTGTATGATTCTGTAAAGGATAGATACTGTTTAGATAATGGTCGACCTGGGATTGATCCAGTAATTCTTGTAAAAATTGTGTTGATTCAACATTTATTTGGTATAAAATCCATGCGACAAACAATTAGAGAAATTGATACAAACGTTGCTTATCGTTGGTATCTCGGTTTTGGATTTCATGATAAGGTGCCACATTTTTCAACCTTTGGAAAGAATTATGCACGTCGCTTTAGTGACGGTCAATTATTTGAAGAGATTTTTGAGCATATTTTAGAAATCGCGATGTCTCATGGACTGATTGACACTTCTGCATTATACATAGACTCAACGCATATCAAAGCAAACGCTAATCGTAATAAGTATACGAAAGAAACGATTAAAAAAACAGCGACTTTCTATGCTGAGGAATTACGTGAAGAAGTCAATGACATCCGGTTATCAGAAGGAAAAAAGCTTTACCCTCCAAAAGAATCCAATGAAGAAAAAACGAGTCGTGTTAGTAAAACAGATCCGGATGCAGGATATTATGTAAAAAGTGAGCGTGAAAAACAATTTGCTTACAGTATGCATGCCTGTGTAGATAGTCACGGATTTGTACTTGATCAACATGTGACCCCTGGAAACATTCATGATAGTACCCAACTCCATGTCTCCATCGATCGTTTACTCGAAAAGGGCTATTCCATTCAAAGTGTTGCGGTAGATGCGGGGTATAAAACACCAGCGAACGCGAGATATTTACTTAATAAAAACATTACACCGTATATGCCATATACTCGACCACGAGGTTCAAAGGATTTACTCAAAAAGAGTGAATATGTTTATGATGAATATTATGATGTTTACTTATGTCCTGGCGGTTCAGAACTCACTTACAGACGCACAGATAAGGACGGTTATCGCCTGTATATGTCAGATCCTATGAAATGTAAAGAGTGTCCGTTACTTTCACAGTGTACAAAAAGTCAGGGGAAACAAAAAGTGATTACCCGACATGTATGGCAATCCTACATTGATACAGTCGAAGAAATTCGACATACGGTAAAAGGTAAAACTGAATATAAGAAGAGATCCCAAACCGTCGAACGTCGTTTTGGAGATGCGAAAGAGCAGCATGGACTCAGATGGACACGTCATAGAGGTATTAAAAAAGTGTTCCGAGACACCACGCTTATTTGTGCATGCATGAACTTGAAAAAGTTGGCAAACTGGCTCATCAAAGAGCCTCAACTGACAGTGTAAACCACTGTTTTTTCTTTGAAATATCAAACTTATTTTAAAATATATGTAGACAAAAAAAGACGAACCTCTTTTTTAGAATTTGAAAAAAAGGTTCGTCTACAATCTGAAA
>NZ_KV802756.1:0-1252 GCF_001810835.1 Nosocomiicoccus sp. HMSC067E10
AAAAAATTGCGGGAAGTGGATTTGAACCACTGACCTCCGGGTTATGAGCCCGACGAGCTACCAACTGCTCCATCCCGCGATAATAAAAAGAAAACGGAGGAAGAGGGATTCGAACCCCCGCGAGCTGTTACGCCCCTGTCGGTTTTCAAGACCGATCCCTTCAGCCAGGCTTGGGTATTCCTCCATAATAATATTAAATTAAAATTCGATGGACCTTGCAGGACTCGAACCTGCGACCAAACGGTTATGAGCCGTTTGCTCTAACCAACTGAGCTAAAGGTCCACTTTAAGTGGCGGTGGAGGGGATCGAACCCCCGACCTTTCGGGTATGAACCGAACGCTCTAGCCAGCTGAGCTACACCGCCTGGTATACTCATCAAACTTATATATAAAACTAATGGTGGAGAGTAGCGGGATCGAACCGCTGACCTCCTGCGTGCAAAGCAGGCGCTCTCCCAGCTGAGCTAACCCCCCATTATATCGGGAATATAGGATTCGAACCTACGACTCCTTGGTCCCAAACCAAGTGCTCTACCAAGCTGAGCTAATTCCCGTCACTTTTATATACGCGCCCAAGAGGAGTCGAACCCCTAACCTTCTGATCCGTAGTCAGACGCTCTATCCAATTGAGCTATGGGCGCTTAAAAATGGTGCCGAGGACCGGAATCGAACCGGTACGGTAATCACTTACCGCAGGATTTTAAGTCCTGTGCGTCTGCCTGTTCCGCCACCCCGGCGCAACCATTTAATGGAGCGGAAGACGGGATTCGAACCCGCGACCCCCACCTTGGCAAGGTGGTGTTCTACCACTGAACTACTTCCGCGATATTTAATTTTTTATGGTGCGGGTAAAGGGAGTCGAACCCCCACGCCCGAAGGCGCTAGATCCTAAGTCTAGTGCGTCTGCCAATTCCGCCATACCCGCTTAAAGAGTGAGCCGTACAGGAATCGAACCTGTGACCCTCTGATTAAAAGTCAGATGCTCTACCGACTGAGCTAACGGCTCTAGATGGTGCCGGCCAGAGGACTTGAACCCCCAACCTACTGATTACAAGTCAGTTGCTCTACCAATTGAGCTAGGCCGGCATAAATGGTGGAGAATGGCGGGCTCGAACCACCGACCCCCTGCTTGTAAGGCAGGTGCTCTCCCAGCTGAGCTAATTCTCCGCACGTATTATTATTACATATTTCTTGTATGTATGCAACACTTTTTTAAAAATAAATGTTTGCCTAGCGACGTCCTACTCTAGCA
>NZ_KV802757.1:0-20745 GCF_001810835.1 Nosocomiicoccus sp. HMSC067E10
TTTAACACTTTCACCATTTTTTTGTTAATTAATGATAAAAAAACCTATAAAAATACACTTCCTAACATCAGCTAGGAAGTGTTTCATCTTTTAAGCGTGCGCTGTAATACCACGTCTGACGAGTGTTTGTGCAAATAACACTGTCACAACTGTTACGATTAAGTCTTTCACTATGAAAGGCGCAACTGTTAGCATGATTGATTCTGCGAGTCCTTTTGGTGATTCTAATACGTTGTTCATGATGAAGTAGAAGTATAAGAATCCGAATGTGAATAAGATCACCATGCCAACTGCTGTTGTAAGTATTGCTTTTAGTACAGACTGTCCTTCACGGTTACCGAGTCCTGCAAAGTATGCGAGTGGTATAAATCCGATGACGAAACCAAAACTTGGTGATAGTAATGATCCGAATCCACCAGAGCCACCAGCAAATACTGGAATCCCGATAAGTCCAGCGATTAAGTATACGACCATCGTCATTACCCCAAGACGACTACCGAGTAGTGCGCCTGTTAAAATGACCATAGGCGTTTGAAGTGTTATCGGAACGGGTCCGATTGGAATTGTAATCATCGCACTGATTGCTACGAGTGCAACGAATACTGCACAAAGTACAAGATCTTTCGTTTTCATAGAAATCTCCTTTAATTTTAAAGTGCCCAATCTAGTAAGTTTTCTACTGCATGAGTTGGAGGCACTTCTTTTTTCATGACATCTTCAGTACGATGAACTCCTGTATTGACGTGAATCGTGTCAATACTACCTTGGATGCCTGTCATGATATCTGTGTCGTAATTATCACCAATCATTGCGACGCCTTTTTGATCGACACCGATTTTTTCAAGTGCTTTTTGTAAAATATATGCGTTTGGTTTCCCGACAACGATAGGCTCTACTCCTGTCGCGCTTATTACGACGGAAGCGAGGGATCCGTTGCCCGGTATAAACTTATCTTTATGACGAATCACTTTATCTGGATTCGTTAAAATTAACTCTGCACCTTCTAACACGTTTTGCACAGCGTTCACGTACTTTTCATAATTGATATGAGTGTCATATGAGAATAATACAGCATCTGCATGATAATCAACAAGTGTTAACTCATTGTTCATTAAAGTTTCTTTAAATGAATCTGATCCAACGGCGTAAATATTTGTTTTATCATTTTCTTTTACGTAGTCGACAGCAGCGAGTGCTGACGTGTAAATATGTTCAATGGATGTCTCGATGCCATGTGACTTAAACTTTTTAAGCGTCTCTTCCGGTGTTCGTGCACCACTATTCGTCACAAACATATACGGAATTTTAGCATCATTTAAACGATGAATAAAATCTGCCGCCCCTTCGATACGCTCGTCTCCATTAAACATCGTACCGTCTAAGTCGATTAAATAACCTTTATACATGTTGATCCCCCATAAAAGCGGTCACTGCTTGAGGATCTGTTTCAAAGAAATGTAAGACGTTTTCTTTAAAGTTGGCATATGCAGATAAATTATCCCTAAATACTTTTCTCATTGCCTCATGGTCCACGTCTTCATATTCACGTACGAGAATATTTCTAAATTTAAACGTTTCTTCAAATTTTGTAAAATCGTCTTCTGGAATTACACCTTCTGTTTTCATAATATCCATTACGTCTAAATAGTTTCCTGGATCGCGTAACACAAATCCATCGATAATCATGTTTCCAACGTCGACAGACGCTTCAATTAACATCTCACACACGCGCTCTAATGCGAGTGAATTATCCGTGTCAATCTCTTCTGTTAACCCTTTAATGTAGTCTAAACGTTTTAATATTAAATTCTTGTCTACAAATAACATAGTAAACTCCTTTAATTTAATTACTAATACATCTATAATATCATAAATAGAAAGTCCTTTATGGAGGGAACTATGTTAAAACATTACTTATACGATGATAATGAAACACCGAACGCACGATACGTCGGCTTTGCCGGTGACTTTGGGCGTTATGACCTTGCGATTATACAAACGTCTAAATTCTTCGGGAAAAGTTTAGTGTTAAATATGCAAAATAATACGTTCAGTATCGTTGGTACTGATGACTTAAACGAACCGGGGTATATTGCACACGCTCTTCAGTTTTCTGATGACCAAGCCGATGAAGTCATCGAATTTTTAAAAGATATTATATCACCCGGCTGGTTCATGGATTATTAAAAGCCTTCAGAAATGTTATTCTGAAGGCTTTTCTTCTGGTTTTAAACCGAGTTCTTTTTGTTCTTCTTTAGTAATTTTGCGTAAGATAAAATACGCACATCCAAAATTACAATACTCGAGTAAATAATCTTGAATTAAACTATAGCGCTTATCGAATTCTACTTTTTTCTTATCGTCTCTATAAAATCCGACGAGACGTAGTTTTTCATAACCGATATCTCCGACGATATAATCGTATTTATTTAAAACGTCGCTATATTTTTCTTTAAACTGCTCTTCGTCAAATGCATCTCGGTACTCTTTGATCAGTTCAAAATGCATGTGACCGACTGTCGTTATTTTATTCACCTTGACGAATTCTGTCTCCTTCTTCTTGACGGCGACGTGCTGCTGCATTTACTTGCTCATCAGCATGGTAGCTTGAACGTACCATCGGTCCAGCTTGGCAATGTTTAAAACCTTTTTCCATTGCGATTTTACGTAGCTTACCGAACTCGAGCGGCGTATAATACTTTTTCACTGTTAAGTGTTTACGTGTCGGTTGTAGATATTGACCGATTGTTAAAATATCAACACCGTGCTCTAGAAGGTCATCCATCGTTTGTAAAATTTCTTCATGCGTCTCACCGAGACCAATCATGATCGATGATTTCGTCGGGATATCCGGTTGAAGCTCTTTACAATATCTGAGCATTTCTAATGAACGACGGTATGTTGCTTTTGCACGTACACGCTTTGTTAAACGTTCGACCGTCTCAATATTATGGTTTAAAATGTCTGGTTTTGCATCCATTAAAATTTTAATGTTTTCTTTGTTACCGTTAAAATCAAAAGGTAGTACTTCTACTGTCGTATATGGGTTCACTTCACGTACTTTACGGATTGTTTCAGCGTAAACTTTCGCACCACCGTCACGTAAATCATCACGTGCAACTGTAGTTATTACACAGTGCTTTAAATCCATTTTTTGAACTGATTCTGCAATACGTCTTGGCTCGTCCCAGTCTACTTCACTTGGAAGCCCAGTTTTAATTGCACAGAAACGACACGCTCTCGTACATACAGATCCTAAAATCATAAATGTTGCTGTACGACGCTCCGCCCAACATTCGTGGATGTTTGGACAACGCGCCTCTTCACACACTGTATGTAAATTTTCTGCACGCATCATTTTTTTGAGACCGATATAGTTCTCATTTGTATTTAATTTAATTTTAAGCCATTCAGGTTTTCTTAAAATCTCCTCGTTCTTTGTTGCCACTCGAATCCCTACCTTTGTGGTGTATTTGATTTTATAATAACACAACTTTGAAGAGCGAGTATACTTATATCGTAAGTGAATAATTTCACTATTATCTTTTAGCTTGAATCGGTGTATACACGAGTTTAATAACGAGTGTTAATGCGATGAATAACCCGATCATCACGAGTAATCCTAATCCAGTTGAAGTTGTAAACCCAACGACTACAAATGATACTAATGAAACAACGGCTGCAATTACTGCATATGGTATTTGCGTCATGACGTGGACGATATGGTCAGATCCAGATCCTGTACTTGAAAGTATCGTCGAATCTGAAATCGGTGAACAGTGGTCCCCGAACACACCACCCGCAAGTACTGCTGCGATTGATGCGAGTAATAGTTCAGGTACTTCTAACGTAATGATAATATTTCCTGCAATCGGAACGAGTATACCAAATGATCCCCAAGATGTACCTGTTGTTAATGCCATGATACATGCAACGACAAACACGATTGCCGGTAGGAATGCTGCTGAAATTTTCGAATCTTTCACCATTTGACCGAGTAATTCACCAGTCCCTAGTTCACTTATTAGTTCACCTGTCATCCATGCAAGTATTAACACGATAATCGGGCCAATCATCGCTTGAAGCCCTGTTTTAAATCCAATCCACGTGTCGCGACTTGAGAAGTTTTCATCTTGCCTAGTGAATTTATAATAGTAAATTAACGATAAAACAACCCCGATGATACCACCAAAAATTAATGAATGCGTAATCGAGTTATTTTCGAGAATGACGATTGGATTTAATGATCCACTTTCTTTTATCCCTGTGTAAATCATTCCAATAAGTACACCCGCTACTAGACCAACAAGTGGAACAATTAACGCGCTTTTAGATGAGTGATACGCGACTTGTAATTCATCGTCTTCAACCTTTTTATCGTATAATATTCCGTCGTTTATAGCACGTGACTCTTCACGTTTCATACCGAATATATCAAAATTCGTAAGGATGACGATAAACATTAAAATAATTGCACTTAAACTATAAAAGTTTAGTGGAATCATATATAAAAACGCTTCGAACGGTGTGATGTGACTGAGTCCTGCTGCGATAAGTAGTGGCGCAGTCAGCCCCATAATTGTTGCACCCCAGCTCGATACTGGCATGATCACTGCAATTGGGGATGCTGTCGTGTCGACAACGTACGCAAGTTTCGCGCGTGATACTTTATATTTGTCCGTTAACGGCTTAGATACTTGAGGTGTAATAATCGCACTAAAATAGTCATCAATAAAAATAATAATGCCGAGTATACCGCTTAATAAAAGTGCTCCAGTACGCGTTTTAACTTTTGTCATCGCGTAGCTCGTAAATGCTCTCGCTCCGCCTGACATACTCATAAACGAACTCATAATTCCAAGCAATGCTAAGAAGATTAAAATATACGCACTCCACGTATTTAACCAGCCGTCTTCGATAATTAAATCGATAAACGTTTGCCAAATCTTAGCAACCATTTCTCCGACGTTACCTTGTGTTATGACAATTGCTGAAGTAATGATCCCAACACCTAAACTTAAATCTACACGTCGCGTAAATAGGACGAGTATTAACGTAATGAGTGGTGGGATAAGTGAAATATACGTCCAGTTTAAAATTAAATCCATTCAAATCTACTCCTAATCTTATATAACAAAAAAACACAAGTGCTTTCCACTTGTGTTTAACAAATGTAGCGCACCATGATAATCATGACAGTACTTCATCTATTAAACGAAGTCCCAACAGCAAAGTGTCCAGCTTTACCATTTCGGCACAATCCCTCTTCAAAGTCTTCACAGTATGGCTACTCCAACTTTTACCAGTGTCATGTGCACCTCTACTTGTATTTAATTGCTTTATTTTCGAATTGCATTTCATTATAGACTTTATGTTTTAAAAAGTCAAAATTCTTTTGAAATTATTAAATCATCTTTATAAATGTCGACGATATCTCTTAAAAATTCTGGAATGTAATACGTCTTATTTAACGAATTAAAGTGTGGGAAGAATCGACCAAATGAATACATGTCGAGCGTCCCAACTTCATATATGTTTTCATCTTCTACTAGTTCACCGTTCACGTAAAATTCACGTCTGCTTTCAACGACTGATAATCCATCAATTAAAAACACACCCATCACGTCGCCTCTAAAACCGAGTCCTTTTATAATTTCATCTTTATATTCTTGAGCGCTTGCCGTATAGTACATATCTTTTAAGTCGCGCCCTGTCATCTCTACTTTAATTAGATTAATAGCATGGGGTAATACTTTATGAACGTGGTATTTCGTCATTTCCCCGCCTCTAAATTCTGCAGCGATTAACCCTGCGTGAATGATAGAAATGTCAGTCTGTGTATACTTTTGAATCATCTGTAATAACGTGTACGTAAACCAGTTCATCGTATATAGTGTCCGTTCAATTGCTAGTACATCGTGCTTTACAGTTGTATTTAGCATCTCTTTTCCGACTTCATAAAATTCGTCGTAGCGGTTTGATAATAGATCCGTTTCAATTAAACGCGTTGAAACGTCTGTTAAATTATAATCCGTAAATTCTAAATCGACATAACCGAAATACTCTCCGAATCGTCCGGCTGCAGTTAACGTCGTCTTGTTTACTTTATAATTTTCTGGGAGTGTGTGATGCGTATGTCCACCGATAATTACATCAATTTCTGGACATTCTTCTGCAAGTCTCTCGTCGTCATATTTACCTAAGTGTGACAACATCACAACGGCGTCACAGTGACGTTTCATTTCTTTTAAGTATTCTTTAATGTAATAAAACGCGCCTTCAACATCTAACGCGAGTGCTTTATAAAACGGTGTAAACTCAACAGTTGCGGCAATAAAGCCAATACGGATATCGCCGATTCTTTTAATCGTGTACGGTGGGAATAATAACCCATGTTCATCGCGAAGATTCGCACAAATCACTTCGAAATCCGCTTCATTATATAAATTTTTTAATTCACTTTTAGTTAACGTTATACCTTCGTTGTTACCGATCGTTGCGACGTCACAGAGTGCGTCATTTAGACGTTCGACGTTACCTCTACCAATCGTTGCATCTGTATACGGATGACTTCTATCGACGTGATCTCCGATATCAACGTAAAGTGTATTTTCATCTTTACGCGGTTTTATGTACTCGACAATCGCATGATAATTATCAAAATGACTATGGATATCATTCGTATGGTAAATGCGAATTTGCTTTTTCATAACAACACACTTTCCTTTAAAGTATCGCTTCTAAAATTAAATATAAACCGATTAACAGTAGCACTGTGCGAAGTATTTTGACTAAACCATCGCTCGTAAATCGACTGGCTAACTTTACACCAATTCTCGCTCCAAAATACGAACTCACCGCTAAAAATATAAGCGAGAAATATTGAACGTGAGATTGTAATGCGTGCCCGATTGCACTTGAAAAACTCGAAAAGAATATTAACATCATCGACGTTCCGATCGCAATCGTCGGTGGAATTCTAAAGACGATAATCATTAACGGCGTCATCAGTACGCCCCCACCGATTCCAAATAACCCTGTGGTAAATCCAACTAAGAAAGTGATCGCTACCGCAATCCATACCGGGAATCCATACTGATGAACAACCCCATCAGCATCGATATGCGGTCTTAAGTATTTAGGGTTTTGAAACACTTTTAAAGGCGGTATTTTATCTCGCACCATCAGTATAATACTAATGATGATTAAAAATGATCCGAAGTATAAATTAAATGAATCTAGAGTTAAAGACGCGCTCGCATATGATCCGACGAACGCACCAGGTACGAGACCGATTAAAAAAATAGAGCCGCTATATCTGTCAACTTGGTTACTTTTGTTATACTGAACCATCGCAGAGAATCCCGTAATGACTAAAATCATACTCGACGTTCCGATCGCAAGTTGCGGCGTCATACCTTCGATCATACCGAGTTTAATACCGAAAAATACGAGTGCTGGAACGATGATGACCCCACCACCCATTCCGACGAGTGCACCTAAAATTGAGGAGAATAATCCGATACATATTAATATAATTATTGTTAAGATCATGATTATCCTCCTTTACTTTAAAATAGTTTGAGTTGTTTTGGAGCGAGAGTTTTATATTTAATACCGAGCATATCGATTAAGGTTTCTGCGTTCCCGGCAGCATGTCCACCAGAGTTATTGTTGAAAATAACGTAAATATCTTTTGTTTTAAACGATAAAATTTCTATATGTTTTTTCAGTGCTTCAAGTTCTTCTCGGTTATAATTATATAAGTAACGCACATTTCGCCACTCTTCTCTCGTTCGGTTCATCTGCATCCATCCGTGTGCATTTCTACCGTGAAGACGAATAAACCCGATATCATCAGTCACACGACTGACAAATGGAACCGTCCCCTCACCAATTTGAGGGGCATCGACAATCGTATGGATAAGACGATTGTCGTGGAGAAATTGTAGCGTTTGTTCTTTTTTGTCATCAGTAAACCAAGACGCATGACGAAATTCAACCGCAACTTTTAACGGGTGAAGCATCTTTTTAGCGAGTCGAACGTAGTTAATGTTTTTCTCATTGCATTCATACCAAGGTGGAAACTGCATTAATATATAAGCAAGTTTGCCATGATTCACCATAGGTTGTAACATTTCTTTATAGTCTTTATATAATTCATTTATGTTTGAATAAGATGTTCTAAAGTCACCATGACCTGTCATAAACTGGTGTGTTTTGACGATAAACTTAAAATCTTCTGGTGTTTCACGGCACCACTTTTCAATCGTCGATTGTTGTAATATTGCATAATATGTCGAATCGACTTCAACGACTGGCAATGTACCGGCGTATGTCTCAAGTTTTTGATTCACTTTTGTGACATCAGTATAAAGTGAATCGTGATCGCCCCATCCAGTTAATCCGATATAAATCATAGTATCACCTAGATTTATTTTACCACAGAAACTATTTTTATTTGAAAATAGAAACTAAAGGAGAATGATGATGTCTATTTCGTTTAAAGACGTATCTCATAAACATATTTTAAAAAACATTTCCGGAACGTTTAAAAAGAATCGTATTACAGCATTAATCGGACCAAGTGGCGCTGGGAAATCAACGACATTAAAACATATTAACGGTCTTTTATCTCCAACTAATGGCGACATATATATTGGAGAAGAAAACATTAAAGCAATGGATATTATTAAGTTACGACGTAATATTGGATTTGCATTTCAGTCGTCACCCATGCTTGAAGGCACTGTATATGACAACTTAAAATTTCCAAAAGATTTATTTAACGAGGCATTTTCTAAAGATGAAGCAATTGAATTTCTAGAAATAGTCGATTTAACAAAAGACTTCATCGACCGACCCGTTCGTAAATTATCTGGTGGTGAAAAGAGTCGTGTCGCACTAGCACGTACGCTCGTAAATAATCCTGATATCTTACTTCTCGATGAAATCACGGCGAGTGTCGATGTGACTGTCGCTCGAGAAATCGAACGACTAATCGTAAAAAATCAAAAAGAGTTTGATTTAACAATTATTTGGGTGACGCATGATCTCTCACAAGCAAAGCGTGTGTCCGATGACTTTTGGTATTTAAGAAAGGGCGAGTTAATTGAGTTTGGACCAATTGAACAGTTCGCTCATCCTAAAACTGATGCTTTAAAACAATTTTTAGAGGGGGAATTTTAAATGTCGTTTACAAGTTTAGCGCTCGCATTAGTGTTTGTAATCATCCCTATTATACTCGCTGTCGTTTTAAAGCTCGGTCTAGAAAAGGATATTATTATTGCTTCAATACGAGCGACAATCCAGCTAATTATTATCGGGTATATTTTACAATTCGTGTTCGATAGTAAGAGTACGATTTTTATGTTGTTAATGATTGTTTTAATTATCGCAGCAGCGAGTCAAAATATCGTTAAAAAAGGTAAAGGTATTCCGCATATCAAAATCATTATTATCGCGACACTTGTGTTTGTCGAACTATTTTCAATGGGGACGTTACTATTATTTAAAATCATCCCGTTCGAAGCACAATACGTCATCCCAATTTCCGGAATGATTATCGGAAACTGTATGGTTTTATCTTTATTATTTTTAGACCGATTTAAATCTGAACTCAGTCATAACGAAGAAACAATCGAGTTAATTTTATCTTTTGGTGGGACACCGAAAGAAGCGGTTCACCACACGTTAAAATCCGCAATTAAAACGAGTATGATTCCGACGATTGAATCTCAAAAAACTGTTGGTCTTGTGCAACTCCCAGGTATGATGAGTGGGTTAATTATCGGTGGAGGAGACCCGATGGAAGCAGTGATGTATCAATTACTCATTCTGTTTCTTATATTAAACGCAGCTGCACTATCTTCAATTTTAGTTGGATTTTTATCTTATCCATTTTTATTTAACGAAAAACTTCAATTTTTAGGCATACAAGACGATACGAAATGAAAAAAGTCAGATTCTTGAATAAGAATCTGACTTCGTTTATTTTAAGCGTCTAATAATGTTTTTTGAATATCTTTATATGCCGCTTCCCATAGCGCCTCATCAGATTTAAACTGTTCTCTAAGTTCACCGATGACCTTTTTAAACTTCTCATCGTAAGTTGGGTCATCTTTACTTGGGATATGCTTTTTCGCTTCGTCTGAAGCTTTCTTCACTTCTGGTGCAAATGGTCCCCATTTTCCAATCTCATTATTATTTTCATCTAAAACAACGTAAATTGGAATGATGTTTTTACCGTTTGTTTGATATTGCTCCATGAGATCGAGGTTTTCATCTCTTAATACAAACTTCGCTTCAAAGTCATACGCTTCAGCGAGTCGAAGTAAAATTGGTGTATTTAACATACAATGCGCACACCACGGCTCGATAATACCGAGCACTTTAAAGTTCTTTTCTTGTAACTCGTCTTTATGCTCATCTTCTTTTACGCTAAAATTATCGTAAATATTATCGAATCCTTCTTTTAAATCCGTAAACTGTTGACGCATCTCTTCAGCTGATAACGCTTTGTCGTACCACTCTGTTAAATTGTTTGCCATAATATCCCCTCTTTACTGTTTTTTTATACTATTCCTTTTTTGGAGATTTTTAAACATCACATATTACGATGCGTTTACAATTATTAAATATTTTCTGAAACGTTTATCGTGTCGATTATACGGCTAATGGAAATACAACCTTAAAAATAGGATGATTGTATGAATAAAAAACGCATTACTGAAATTGACGCACTACGAGGAATCGCTGCTCTTCTCGTCGTGTTATATCATTATACATTTCACTATGACAGACGATTTGGACACGTAGCAAGTGATTATAATACTGAATTATTTAGTTTCGGGCACTACGGTGTACAGCTATTTTTCATCATCAGTGGCTTTGTGATTTTTATGTCAGTTAGTCGCGGACGATCTGCAAGTGATTTTTTAATTAAACGAGCGTTCCGTTTGTATCCGGCATACATTGCAGCTGTAGTCATTACTTTTATCGTATTAAGCGCATCGTCAATTGACATTCAACGAACGATTCAAGAAATGTTTGTAAATATGACGATGGTTCAAGAATTTATAGGCATTCGTAATATCGACGGATCATACTGGTCCCTTCGCGTCGAATTTACGTTTTATATAATGATGGCGCTCATCATACTTATTGATAAAGAAAAAGTCATGCCCGTAGTTGTGACGATGCTCAGTGTAGGTATTGTAATTCAAGTATACAGCCTAATTATGAGTACTGACTATGCACAATTTGTTGAGAGATTTTCTACAGCAAACTATATTCAGTTATTTGTCATTGGGATTATGTTGCACGAGATTTGGATTAAGGGTATGCAGTTGAAGTACGGTGCTGTCATTATCGTAGCCGTTATGTATGACTTTATCTTCGAAGGTGTCGTGAATGGATTATTTACAGTGAGTTTTATATCGATTTTCGCCTTAGTTTTAAACGATAAATTGAAGATTTTAAATAATAAAGTGCTTCTTTACTTAGGAAGTATTTCGTACCCGTTATATTTAATTCACCAAAATATCGGTTATGCGCTCATTCACGTCATGGAAGATTACGGTTTAACACATGAAATATGGATAATAATTCCAGTCATCATTTCAGTGTTACTCGCGCATTGTATTTTATATGTAGTAGAAAAACCATCTCAAAACTTTTTATTTAAATACTATAAGTCATTAAGAGACAGTAATAAGAAAAATGTGTCTAGTATTCCATAATTATATTGATTACAATAGTATATCAATATGAAAGATGGTGATACGATGGCTTCTGATAAAAGAGTGTTTGGACTAATCTCTGTTATACTCGGCGCAAGCCTTTGGGGAATCGGTGGTACCGCAACCGATTGGCTATTTAGAAACACACCGGTGAATGTCGACTGGTACGTGACCGCGCGGCTTTTAATCAGCGGTGTTATACTCGTTTTATTCTTTTTAATTGTTTTTAAAAAGAAGAGTACGACGGTGTGGGACAAATATTTAGTCACTCGCTTCGTTATATATAGTATTTTCGGTATGACGCTCGTTCAATATTCGTTTACAGCAACGATTGGATACGGGAACGCTGCGATTGCGACAGTGCTACAATGTACCGGACCGATTTATATTATTTTATATTACGTTTTTAAGAAATATATAAAATTTACTTACAAAGAAGCACTCGTCATTCTCTTTATGATTATCGGAGTCATTTTAATCGCTACAAATGGTAATCTCACTCAACTAATCGTATCACCACTCGCGTTGTTTTGGGGTATTTTATCTGGTGTCGCGCTTGCGTACTACACAATACACGCAGGATACTTACTACTTAGAATGCACCCATTAGAACTCGTCGGAGGATCGATGCTCGTCGGTGGAATACTATTAAACTTTAAAACGCCGATTTGGTCATTAGATTTTGGTTACGACTGGTCGGCATTTGAGGTTAGTATATTACTATTCTCGATATTAATCGGAACGACACTCGCATTCTTACTCTATATCGGAAGTTTAAAATATATCACTTCACAAGAAGCGGGAATTCTCGGACTACTCGAACCCGTGATGGCCGTGTTAACGACAGTTATCGTACTTGGCGACGTATTAGAACTATTCCAAGTCGTCGGAATCGCACTCATACTTGGAATCACAGTGTTCAATACAATCGCATCATCAAAACAATCAAAAAAAGAAGCGAACGCCTGATTTATTGATCGGGACGTTCGCTTTTTTGGTGTTAAGGATGAAAAACCTGATGGTGAGTTTGATTGTGCAGGCTAGAGAGTGTCTTTTTATCCTAAAAAAGCTTAAACACCACTTTTCAAAATTATATTTAACAAAAATTTCGGGATTTTGTTAGATATCCGGATATATTTAACAAATTTCGGGTCGTCGAGCCGGTTTTTGTTAATTATATCTTTTTATCTAACAAAAACGGTGCGAGATTCTGCGTTTTTGTTAATTATCCTAATATATTTAACACTTTCAACGTTTTTTTGTTAATAAAAGAAGAAAAACCTGGTTTTGAGTTTGTTTTCGCAGGCTGATTGTGTCTTTTTATCCTAAAACAGCTTAAACACCATTTCTCAAAATTATATTTAACAAAAATTTCGGGATTCTGTTAGATATCCGGATATATTTAACAAATTTCGGGTCGTCGAGCCGGTTTTTGTTAATTATATCTTTTTATCTAACAAAAACGGTGCGAGATTCTGCGTTTTTGTTAATTATCCTAATATATTTAACACTTTCAACGTTTTTTTGTTAATAAAGATGAAAAACCGGCACGAATCCCCACCGCTTACAACGCCTCTATACAAATTCTAACCGCGCGTTTAAGGTCGTCTAGCGACATGCTTGGTAATGCGGGATTCTCGATTGCAAGTTCGTGCGATGCTGGTAGATGTATGAATCCGGCTTTAAATGAGTCATTCGCACGGCTCGCTTCGTGTAGTGCGACGTACATCATGTTGTTACATAAATATGTGCCTGCCGTATTAGAGATTTTTGCAGGTAAATACGACTCATTTAACGCATCTACCATCTTGCGGATCGGAAGTGTTGAAAATAATCCATCCGGACCGTCTTCGACAATCGGTTGGTCAACTGGTGCGAATCCTGAGTTGTCTTTCGCGCCGTCTTTTACGTTAATTGCAATTCTTTCTGGAGTAATTTTACTACGTCCAGCTGCGAGACCGAGCATAATTACCGCGTCAGGCTTTCGTTCATTTATTTCTTTTAATAACTCTTTTTCGGACTCGTTAAAGTCGACGGGTAACACTCTTGTTTCAATCGTGTACCCATTAATCGTTTCACTGTCCAATGCTTTCACAATTTCTTCTGTCGGGTTAATTTTATGATTTAAAAATGGAACAAACCCTGTTAATAATAATTTCATGTCCTTCACCTCTACAATATAGTTATCTCACATTGTAATGGAATTTCTTAGAAATTTGAAATCATTAAAACAGGGTTTGAGTTAAATTTTTATAGCTCTTTTTTACAATAAAACGCTATCATAATATAACAAAAATAAATATTTACGGCTATCTTAGTGTTTCAGATCACTCGTATTTTCATTTAAGTTAAGGAATAAATTGACTCCGAAAAGAATAATTGCAAGTAAGAACATTGGTCCACCGATAAATGTGAAGATGTGTGCTGTTTTTGCATCAATTTGTACGTAAAACGTACTGAATAGGAACAGCGGAACTCCGATATGATATAACCAGAACGTTGCTTTCCCTAATCCATTTTTTGCTAAGTGTGGGTAAATACATAATACTGCCCCAATACCTAGTGTTGTTAACCATCCAACGACGTTAACGTGTGCGTGTCCTGCAGCCCAGTTTAATTGAATCGTGTAAGACATAAATAGTCCGACAGAAATCCCGAAAACTAAGTATAGTACTGCAAGTTTAAGCCATGTTTGACCCATTTAAATCCCCCCTATTTCTTTTATAATTTGAGATTATCATTAATTTTGTATACACGTCAATTTAATGTGAAAAAATCATCCTTTAGTATTAGAACACAAAATATAATAAGATAAAAAAACCGCCGCACTTTCATGCGACGGTTTAAGTTAGAAATTATCCGATTGAACCTTCCATCTCGTAACTGATGAGGCGGTTCATTTCTACTGCGTATTCCATTGGTAATTCTTTTGTGAAAGGTTCGATGAAGCCCATGACGATCATTTCTGTCGCTTCGATTTCACCGATACCTCTACTCATAAGGTAGAATAATTGTTCTTCTGATACTTTAGATACACGCGCTTCGTGCTCTAAAGAAATGTTGTTGTTGTAGACTTCGTTGTATGGAATTGTATCTGACGTCGATTGCTTATCCATAATTAACGTGTCACACTCGATTGTAGATTTTGCGTTGTCCGCTCTACGTCCAAAGTGTACAAGTCCACGGTATGTTACTTTACCACCGTGTTGTGCGATCGATTTCGATACGATAGACGATGAAGTGTTCGGTGCTAAGTGTAACATCTTAGACCCTGCATCTTGTAGTTGTCCTTTACCTGCAAGTGCGATAGACATTGTCATACCTCTTGCGCCTTCACCTTTAAGGTAAATCGCCGGGTATTTCATCGTAATCTTAGATCCGATGTTACCGTCTACCCATTCCATCGTTGCATTTTCTTCAGCAAATGTACGTTTTGTAACTAAGTTGTACACGTTGTTTGCCCAGTTTTGAATCGTCGTGTAACGGCAGTATGCATTAGGCTTAACGATAATTTCAACAACTGCTGCGTGCAGTGAGTTTGTTGTGTAAACTGGTGCAGTACAACCTTCAACGTAGTGTAACCATGAACCTTCGTCACAAATAATTAACGTACGCTCAAACTGTCCCATATTTTCTGAGTTAATACGGAAGTATGCTTGTAACGGACTATCTAATTTGACGTGAGGTGGTACGTAGATGAATGATCCACCAGACCAAACTGCTGAGTTTAATGCAGCGAACTTGTTGTCTGAAGGTGGTACAACTGTCGCGAAGTACTCTTTGAATAGTTCTTCGTTTTCTATAAGTGCTGCGTCAGTATCTTTAAATACGACACCTTTTTCTTCAAGTTCTTTTTCCATGTTGTGATAAACAACTTCTGATTCATACTGTGCAGATACACCTGCTAAGTATTTTTGCTCTGCTTCAGGAATACCTAAGCGATCAAACGTACGTTTGATTTCTTCAGGTACTTCATCCCAAGAACGTTCTGAACGCTCTGAAGGTTTTACGTAATAACGAATTTCGTCGAAGTTAAGTTCTGATAAGTCTCCACCCCATGTTGGCATCGGCTTACTATAGAACTGCTCAAGTGATTTTAGACGGAAGTCTAACATCCACTCTGGCTCTTCTTTCATCTTTGAAATCTCTCTAACAATTTCTTCTGTTAACCCGCGTTCTGAACGGAAAATCGAGACGTCTTCATCGCGGAAACCATATTTATATTCACCAATATCTGGCGCTTTTCTCATTGCCATAACGATTCACTCCTAATCATATTCCGTACGGTTATTCTTCTTTTACACCTTTTTCAAGTGCTTTCCAAGATAGAGTCGCACATTTAATTCTTGCAGGGAATTGGCTGACGCCGGATAATGCTTCAATGTCGCCCATATCGTCTGTGATTGTGTACTCTTCTCCGAGCATCATCTTACTAAACTCATCTGCCATTTCTAACGCACACTCTACATTTTTACCTTTAACAGCTTCTGTCATCATCGATGCGCTTGCCATCGAAATCGAGCAGCCATGTCCTTCGAAACGAACGTCGTCGATTATATTGTCTTTTACTTCTAACATGAGTCGAATTTCATCTCCACATGTTGGGTTGTTCATATCAATAGTAATCGTTCCACTATCTAATTCGCCTTTGTTACGCGGATGTTTATAATGGTCCATAATGACTGAACGGTATAGCTGTTCTAAATTACTAAAATTCATATGAGAAAAACTCCTTCGTACGCTCTAAGCCTCGAATGAATGTGTCTATTTCATCTTTAGTATTATAAATATAGAAACTTGCACGTGCTGTTGAATTTGTGTCTAACCATTTCATTAATGGTTGTGCACAGTGATGTCCTGCACGAACAGCGATACCCTCTTGATCAAGCGCTGTTGCTAAATCGTGTGGGTGAACTCCGTCAAGGTTAAATGTAATTAACCCTGCGCGTTCTTTCGGTCCATAAATGGTAATACCGTCAATTTTCTGCATTTCTTCGTAAGCATAATTTACAAGTTCTTGTTCGTATTCGTGGATGTTATCCATACCGACTTCGAGTAAATAGTCGATTGCCGCACCGAGCCCAATTGCTTCAGCAATCATTGGTGTGCCTGCTTCAAACTTCACTGGTAAATCTGTCCATGTTGCGTCTTCTTTATAAACGTAATCAATCATATCTCCACCGTATTCTACCGGTTCTAACTGATCTAAGATTTCTGCTTTACCATATAGTACACCCACACCTGTTGGACCAAGCATTTTATGTGCACTAAATGCATAGAAATCAACGTCTAAATCTTGGACGTCTACAGTCATATGAGGTACAGCTTGTGCACCGTCTACAACGATATATGCATCGTGTTCATGTGCAATTTTTGCGATAGATTTAATATCGTTTACTGTACCGAGTACGTTTGAAACGTGTGTAATCGCAACGATTTTTGTTTTATCTGACATGACACTTTTAACGCTTTCTAGCGTAATCGTCCCGTCAGACTCTAGCGGAATAAACACGAGTTTTGCACCTTTACGTTTTGCAAGTTGTTGCCAAGGTACGATATTTGCATGGTGTTCCATTTCTGTTACGACGATTTCGTCGCCCGCTTCAACAGCAAAATCACCAAGTGAACGTGCGACTAAGTTGAGTGCTGCTGTTGTCCCACGTGTATAAATGATTTCTTCAAATCGTTTTGCATTTATGAATTTACGTACTTTCATACGCGCAGATTCATATGCATCAGTCGCAAGCGAACCGAGAGTATGGACCCCTCGGTGTACGTTTGCGTTATATTTAAAGTAATAGTCATTCGTCTTATCCACGACGCTTTTTGGCGTTAAGCTTGTAGCTGAGGTGTCTAAGTACGTAAGTGCATTCCCATTAACTGTTTCGTCAAGGACCTTAAAGTCTTGTCTTATTTTGTTAATGTCCAATGTGGAAGCCTCCTAGTATTATTAGTGTAAAATTTTATCTTCAATCACTTCTACGAGTAAGTTTTTAACACTTTCAATCGGTAAGCTAACAACAACTGGTGCTAAGAATCCGTGGATAACTAAGCGTTCTGCTTCTTCACGCTTAAGCCCTCTACTCATTAAGTAGAAGAGTTGTAGTTCATCCACACGACCAGCTGATGCTGCGTGTCCTGCTTCCACTTCATCTTCGTCGATTAATAGAATTGGGTTCGCGTCACCACGCGCTTTACCGTCAAGCATTAATACGCGAGATTCTTGTTGAGCGTTGGAGTTCGTCGCACCTTTTTTGATGTGACCAATCCCGTTAAATACGCTGTTTGCGTTCTCTTTCATTACACCGTGTTTTAAGATGTTTCCGTACGTATTTTTACCGTAGTGAATAACTTCTGTCGTGAAGTTTAAGATTTGTTGTCCACGACCAATTGTAACGATTTTAACTTCTGATTCTGAGTTATCACCGTTTAAGTACGTCGTGTTATCGTAAATGACGTTTGAGTCACTCATTAGACCGAGTGCCCAGTCGATTTCAGCATCACGACTTGTTACACCGCGACGTACGACATATCCTGTAAGATCTTTTGCTAAGAAGTCTACTGCACCGTAGTTAATTTTTGCGTTATCTTTTGCAAGCACTTCACTTACAACGTTTAACTGTCCATTCGCTGATTCTAAGTTCGTGACATAGTTTTCTACATAAGTTACTTCAGAACCTTCATCTCCAACGAGTAAGACGTGGTTATATAACGATGCATTTTCATCATCGTGGTAAAATACGACTTGAATTGGCGCTTCAACTTTTACGTTTTTCGGTACGTAGATGAAGACCCCACCGTTTAACATCGCTTGGTGGTAAGCTGTCAGTTTGTTTTCATCGACAGTTACACCTTCAGTCATAAAGTACTTTTCAACTAAGTCTTTATGATTTTCTGATGCTGTAAATATATCTTCAACAATAACACCTTGAGACTTTAATGACTCAGATAATTCTACAAATGCTTTCGTGTTATTGTGTTGCACGTATAAGTTTTCTACATTCTCTACTTCTACAACTTCTTTTACCTTTTCAGGTAAATCAGAAATTGAATCAAACGTTGAACTTTCCGTAAAAGGTTGTTCAACTGTAAAAAAGTCCCAGTTATAAATACGTGTTTTGTCTGGTTTTATCATGTCTAAACGATCGATTAAATCTAGTGCTTCTTTTCTTTTATTTGTAAAGAACTCTGTCACACCATTTTGTTCTGCGTCGTTTAAGACTTTTTCTTTATCTAAAACGAATTCGTTAGCCATTACAGTTCCTCCTGATATTATTCTACTGCGTCTACTGTTTCGTCTTCAATTCCGAGTTCTTGTTTAATCCACTCGTAACCTTCGTTCTCAAGACGTTCTGCAAGTTCTTTTCCGCCTGATTTTACTACTCTACCTTGCATCATTACGTGTACGAAGTCAGGTTCGATGTAGTTTAATAAGCGTTGATAGTGCGTGATAATTAATGAACCGAAGCTAGGTCCACGCAGTTCGTTAATACCTTTAGAAACAACTTGTAACGCGTCGATATCTAGACCAGAGTCAATCTCGTCTAAGATTGCGAATTTAGGTTCTAACATCATGAGTTGTAAAATTTCGTTACGTTTTTTCTCCCCACCAGAGAACCCTTCGTTTAAGTAACGCGTTGCCATATCTGGATCCATTTCTAAGAAATCCATGTTTTTATCTAGTTTTTTAATAAATTGCATTAAGTTAATCTCGTCGCCCTCTTCACGGCTTGAGTTAATAGCTGAACGTAAGAAATCTGAGTTTGTTACACCCGAAATTTCTGACGGATACTGCATCGCTAGGAATAAACCAGCGTGCGCACGCTCGTCAACTTCCATTTCCAGTACGTTCTCACCATCAAGTAAAACTTCACCTTGCGTTACATCGTATGCAGGGTGTCCCATAATCGCTTGAGCGAGTGTAGATTTACCCGTACCGTTAGGTCCCATTACAGCGTGAATCTCACCTTGTTTAAGTGTAAGATTTAAACCTTTAAGTATTTTCTTGCCATCAATTTCGACATGTAAGTCTTTAATTTCTAAAACAGAAGTCATCCGATAATCCTCCAATTAGATAGAATTTATTTTCCATATAATAGTTTATAATAGTTCTAAACTATAGTCAAAGTTTCCCATGACCATAATGACTTTAGTATAACGTAAAATAACGGACATTTGTAGTATTATACATTGTGATAATCGAATTTTAGAATTGAGAATAAAAATCAGGTAAATGATGAAGAACTGGTAGGTAACTTGGTGATTTTCGTTGGAGTTTTGATGTGTTTTTATTTCTGAAGAGTCTTAGTTTTTTCTCGGAATTATAATAATCAAATTTCAGGTCGCTGAGACGTTTTTTGTTAATTAAGATGAAAAACCTCGGTGAGATCTGAATTCGAGGAGTCAGAAAGTGTTGTTGTATCCCAAAATAGCGATAACACCATTCCCTAAAATTTTATTTAACAAAAATTTCGCGATTTTGTTAGATATTCGGATATAATTGACAGATTTCGTCTCGCCACCCTCACTTTTGTTAATTATATTTTTTTATCTAACAAAAACAGCACTGAATCCCAAGTTTTTGTTAATTATCCGGATATATTTAACACATTCAACAATTTTTTGTTAATTAAGATGAAAAACCTCGGTGATTTGAATTTCGGAAGGTTTAAAGTGTCGTTTTATCCCAAAGGAGTAATAAAGCTGCTTCCCGAAATTTTATTTAACAAAAATTTCGCGATTCTGTTAGATATTCGGATATAATTGACAGATTTCGTCTCGCCACCCTCACTTTTGTTAATTATATTTTTTTATCTAACAAAAACGCGACTGAATTCCGAGTTTTTGTTAATTATCCGGATATATTTAACATATTTCGGGATAACCTGTTCATTAAGATGAAAAACTCAAGTTGAGATTAGGTTCTACGGTGTCTAGAGTGTCTTTTTATCCCTAAAAGATAAAACCACTATTTCCCGAAATTTTATTTAACAAAAATTTCGCG
>NZ_KV802757.1:20845-89501 GCF_001810835.1 Nosocomiicoccus sp. HMSC067E10
TCAACAATTTTTTGTTAATTAAGATGAAAAACAGGCGAAAGATCAATTATCGTATACGGTAGACACCGACACAGCTCACTCACACTCCACACGAAAAAACACACGTGCTTAGGCACATGCGTTTCCCTTATTTAATGAATCGAATTGTTAGTGGTGGAAGATATCTTTCACCGTTTGATGATTTAATCGCTCCAATAATCGTGAATACTACAACCATGACTAATATAATAGGTGTCGTAATAAAGCCGATGAGAACTACAATTAATATCGAAGAAACAAATGAATAGATTGAATACGAAATCGAGAAGTTTAGTACGTCAGCTAGTGCAGCACCCGTTTCTGGATCGTCGTCTTTCTTAACTGCCCATATAATTAACGGCGCAATGAATGCTGATACAAATAATGATAAGTACGATAGCATGACGATTTGTCCGTCAAACACAGGGCGTGTTTCATATGTGTATTCTGAATTACGTTCAAATTCATCCATTTAGATTACCTCCAGTAAATTCTTGATATGTAAATATACCCAGCTATCGAACAAATATAAACTTACTCTTTAATAAAAAGATAAAAAATTCGTCTCTCCACACAAAAAAACACGACTTAAAAAGCCGTGTCTCTTCTCATTATTCCGCTGGAATGACTGCACCGTCATAATTTCCGTCGATGAATTTTTTGATTTCTTCACTTTGTAATACTTCTACAAGTGATTTTAAGTTTTCGTTATCTTTGTCTGCGCTTCTTACAATTACAACGTTTACGTAGTCTGAGTCTGCCGCTTCAAGTTCGATTGCATCTTCTTTTGGTGATAATCCTGAGTCAATCGCGTAGTTTGCGTTGATAAAGAACACATCACCTTCGTTATTTTCGTATGCTTTGACCATGATTTCTGGTGCTGTTTTGTTGTCGAATACGAAGTTATGTGGGTTGTCTTCGATATCGTCGATTGTTGCTTCGATTGGGTCAACACCGTCTTTTAACGTAAGTAAACCGTGGTCGACGAAGAATTTAAGGATACGTCCTTCATCTGGCACGTTGTTTGAAAGCATAATTTTTGCTCCGTCTGGTAACTCTTCTAATGATTTATAATCGTTAGAATATACACCGATAGGCTCTAAGTGAACAGCTCCAATGTTTTCAAAGTCGAATCCTTCTTTTAATAAGTTGTTAAAGTATGGAATGTGTGCGAAGAATGTTGCATCTGCATCTTCACTGTCTAACATTTGGTTTGGTGTGTTGTAGTCGTTCACGACTTTAATGTCGAGATCGATTCCTTTTTCTTCTAATAATGGTTTTGCTTCTTCTAAAATTTCAGCGTGTGGTACTGGTGTCGCAACGACTGTTAATTTTTCGTTTGCTTCTTTTCCGCCACCACATGCAGCGAGTACTACTGTTAGTAATAATGTAAATGCAAATAATATTCTTTTCATAAATAAGTCTCCTCTTATCTTTTGTCGACTGCTTTTGATACAGTGTCTCCTATAATTTGAATGATAAAAACGATAATTAAAACAACGATTGTCGCAACGAGTGTCACGTCTGGTTGATTTCTCGTAAATCCGACCATGTATGCTAGACTTCCAAGACCTCCTGCTCCAATAACACCAGCCACTGCAGTTGAACCGACGAGCATAATCGCCGTTACTGTAATCCCTGAAATGAGTGCTGGAAGTGATTCAGGGAGTAACACTTTCCAAATAATTTCAGTTTGCGTTGCACCCATCGACTCAGCAGCTTCAATGACGCCTTTGTCGACTTCTTTTAACGCGATCTCAACGAGTCTCGCATAAAACGGAGACGAGCCGATTATTAACGCGGGCATCGCTCCCCATACTCCCATCATCGTTCCCATAATTGCTTTTGTGAACGGTATGAGTAATATGATTAAAATGATAAACGGAATGGCACGAAATAGGTTAACGACAAATGATGTCGCACCGTACACTGGTTTAGAGGCAATCGCCTTACCTTTTGATGATTGAAATAAAATGACACCGAGTATAATTCCTATGACGAATGAAAATAGCGTCGCGATTCCTGTCATTGTCAGCGTTTCTATCGTCGCTTCGATTAGTGCATCGATTTTGACGTGTTCAAATCGGAACATTTCTTTTATATCGTTCATTTGATGACCTCCACTGACACATTTTCACGTTCAAACTGCTCAATAATTTTAGTTAACGTCTCACCTTGAACTTCAGTCGCAACGTATAGATGACCGTATGATTCGTCGTTTGTTTGTTTAATATTTCCTGATAAGACGTTCATGTCTAAATCATACGTTTTAATCACTTGAGAGACGATTGGGCTGTTTGCTTTCGTACCGACAAATCCGAGTTTTAATACTGTCGAATTTGGGAAACTTTCTTTAATCGCTTTAATTTGAACGTCGACGTCTTCATCGTCTAAATCATCTTGTACAAATCGTTTTGTAACTGATGATTTTGGATTTTGGAACAATTCGATAATCGGTGCAACTTCGATGACTTTACCATTTTCCATGACGGCTGCACGGTCGCAAATTTTACGAATCACTTGCATCTCGTGTGTGATCATGACGATTGTTAACCCTAGCTCTTCGCGAATTTTTACGAGTAAATCGAGTATTTCATCTGTCGTTTGTGGGTCTAAAGCACTCGTCGCTTCGTCACATAATAAAACTTCCGGATGATTGCTAAGTGCTCTTGCGATACCGACACGCTGCTTTTGACCGCCGGATAATTCACTTGGATAGTTATGTTCTCTACCTTCTAAACCGACAAGATGAATTAACTCCGTCACACGAGCGTCCATTTCACTCTTTGATACACCTGCGATTTCAAGGGGGAGGCGAATGTTTTCATAGACTGTGCGGGACCATAACAAGTTAAAATGTTGGAAAATCATCGACACTTTTTGGCGCTTTTTACGTAATGCTTTTTTTGAAAGGGTGTTTATCGTGTCTCCACCGATTACAACGTCTCCACTTGAAAGTGTTTCTAAACCGTTAAGCATTCGGATTAGCGTAGACTTTCCAGCCCCGGAGTATCCGATAATACCGAAAATTTCTCCTTTTTCGATATGTAACGACACATCATCTACCGCATGGACGGTTTTCTTTTTCCCTTTAAAAACTTTAGTGACATTTTTAATATCAATCATCGCTTTGCCTCCAGTTATATCCGCTTAATAATTCTTTTTCACTTGAAGAAAATAAAAAATGCTTACTCAAAAATGAGTAAGCATAAATAACGTTCGCTTTCTCATCTTCGAATGATCTTGATCATTCAGTGAATTAGCACCTTGTCTATTTAGACGGTTGCCGTGGCTTCCTTGGGCACTTCCCTCCACCACTCTGGATAAGAATTATTAAGTTTGATTTATTGTAGCACTACGAATTTTCGTTGTCAACGTACTTTTTAAATATTTCGACAATTTTAGTCACCGACTCAAACGCGTACACTTCTTCTTGTAGTTTACCGCCTTTAAAGATTAACAGCGCTGGTACGCTGTGAATTTTATATTGCTGAATAAAAGCCTCGTAATAGTTTAAATCAATCTTTGTGACGTTAACGTCTATGATTTTTGTTGCGATATTTAAAAACGACTCTGCGAGTTTACACGTCGCACACATTGGCGTATACCCGTAGATCACTTCAACGCCGCTTCGTTTTATGATAGATGTTAGTTCTTCTTCTGTAATTTTTTGTTTCATTTTTTAAATCCTTTGAAAGAAAAAACTCTAGACATCGTCTAGAGTTCTTACATAAATTATTGTCCTGTCATTTCGTCGTAAGCTGCTGCATCCATTAACTCATCAAGTTCTGACGCGTCTCTAAGCTTAACTTTTAACATCCAAGCTTCTTCGTATGGTGATTCGTTTACTAACTCAGGGCTATCCTCAAGCTCCTCGTTCACTTCAAGTACTTCACCAGAAACCGGTGCATATAATTCAGATACTGTTTTTACAGATTCTACTGAACCGAAGTCGTCACCTTTTGCGATTTCGTCTCCTTCTTCAGGAAGTTCAACGAAAACGATGTCTCCTAATTCAGACTGTGCGAACTCAGTAATACCAATAGTTACTGTATCTCCGTCAACTTTTACCCACTCATGATCTTCTGAATACTTTAAGTTGTTTGGTGTTGCCAAAACAAAAACCCCCTAGTAATGAATAATTAATAATTGTATTATCTCATATAACTATAATATAAACAAATTAAAATATAGTATTAATTATTTAAAACTGCGTCGTATTCTTCTTCCTTAAATCCTAATATGACCGCACTCTCTGTAACGAGCATCGGACGCTTAATGAGCATACCGTCACTCGATAATAATTTAATTTTTTCATCGAATGACATCGTATCTAACTTTTCTTTTAAACCGAGAACTTTAAATACTTTGCCGCGCTTATTGAAAAAGTCATCAATTTCGTAATTATCTGCTTTACTAACGATGTCTTTTAATTCGTATTCTGATGGTGGTTCCTCTACCATATCAATGACTTCTAAATTGATTCCTTTATCTTCTATATACTTTTTACCTTTACGACATGTTGAACATTTTTTATACTCGTAATATTTATTCATTATGCTGATATACCTCTCTTAGCATTTTTATTTCCACTTGGCCGGGTGCTTGTGGCGTCTTTAAACATCCGTAAGTGAACGCTGAATTGTACGGTGCTTTTGCGACGCGTGTTATTTTACCCCTTTCCCCCATCGCGATGATAATAATCATATTTCCGTACTTTTCTTTATTTTGTTTTAACAATTCAAAGAGTAATTCGACGTCTTCATTATTTGTTGGCATATACGCGACTTTACAATAGTCCGCAAATGATTCATACATTCCATCGATAATCGACTGTATTGTTTTTTTATTTGGCGTTTTTAGAAAATCATGATGACTAAACAGTACATCGATACTACGAGATTTGACGTGTGAAATAAACGCAGCCTCTCTATAACTATTGTACTGAATATCTAAAATATCAAACGGTGCATGCGTTGAAATGTATTTAATATGTGACACATACGCGTCATCGCTACCAAAGCCACCTTCATTTTCCGTACGATATGTATATAAAATACGCTTATTTAACTCTCTTAAACCATATAATGCGTCGATGATTTCTTCATCGTCTTCAAAATAATCGCCACGAAATTCTAAAATATCGAAATCGTCTCGTGCGTGATGTAAGTCCTCTAACTCTTGTTGAAGTTCCGTCAAATTACGGCTACTTAACGTGACGACAATCTCTGTCATACTACCACTCTCATTTGTTTCTCATTTAAAAGAATGATACCATATTTTTAAACATTTAACGATAGGAGACACTATGAAAAAATTACTGTTAAGCACTGTTCTAATCGTATTTATTGCAGGTTGTAGTACAGATAACGAAAATGATGTTACAAAAGAGTCAACCAACGATACGACAGAAAAAACTGAAGTAAAAGAAGTGAAAGTATCGCCTGAAAAGGAAATTGAAAATGATACGCGTAACGATATCGGGAAAATCGTCACAATCGACGGCATCGACTTCACTGTGAAATCGAGTCAATTAACAGATGAAAGAATCGAAGATCATTTTGAATCGTTTGAATATGTATTAGAGCTTGAAGTGTATTATAAAAACAATACAGACAAAAACTTCCCAGCAGGACGTGACGTCTCAGTACAAGTGAATGATAAAGAAGCGACGTACTATGATTTAGACAGCTCGATATTACAAGAAATCGCACCTGGTGAAGAAATTACTGGAAAAGTCTATTACGCGTTTAACGGAACGCCAGAAGTAGTTACTGCGAAATTTGCACCACTATTAAATACTGCAGGAGATTTCGAAGAGTTTAACGCATACCCTGAATTAGATTTATAAACAAAAAAGTCAGCAATCCAAAGATTGCTGACTTTTATTATATATTACTATATAAATTTTAAATTATTGAACAGCAACGTTTGTTGCTTGTGGTCCACGATCGCCTTCAACGATTTCGAACTCAACGTTTTGTCCTTCTTCTAAAGTTTTGTAACCTTCACCAACAATACCTGAGAAGTGTACGAATACGTCGTCTCCGTCTTCTCTCTCGATGAATCCAAAACCTTTTTCTGCGTTAAACCATTTAACTGTACCGTTATTCATAATAGAATACCCCCGTAATAAATATAATATGTGTAAAACATTCAAACTTCTACGAGTGAATCTATTAAATAACACTACATCTCATTTGAATAATTATTACCATATCCTAACTATACAGAACATCTGTACGAATGTAAAGAAGTATTTTTAGGAGGCGCTTTATAAGAAAAATAATAAAATTAACTGTAACAGTTTAAGCATATTTTAAAAGCACACTTTATAAAAAAGCAAAGTCTTCTAAACAATCATTCAATAGTTTCATCCATTTTTTCCGCACGATTTAAGAATTCATTAATATTAATAGGTGGCAGAATAATTGGACGTCTATTCCCCTTAGACGTAACATCAGAAATTATTGATCTAAGATATGGAAAAAGTATAGATACAGCATTTGGTACTAAATTTAATTCTGCAGACTTGCTTTGCTCAAAAACTCCAATGACAATACATTTCAAATAGATATTATTTTTTGAAAGATTTGAATCTCCTAATTCCAACCCTAATTTAATGATAAATCTAGAGTTATCTTCTTCTGAATGAATTACATTACAAATTAATCTGGGAGCGTTCTCGTCATCATCCATAACCTCTACTTCTGAGAGTACATTAATCTTATAAGTTATCTCTTCAATCTCATATTCAGAAAATTTTAATTCAGCTTTCATTATGCTATCAATCCCTGATTATAATAGTTAAACATTGATCCCTCTAATCGTAACTCATAAGTTTTTCTAGGTGTTATCTGATCAAAGGGAATGTTTATTGGTTCTTCTTCATGCATTTGGGAGTTAGTAATATCTTTAATTCTCGAAGAAACATCGATACGTTCTAAATCTATATCTAAAATGAAAAAATCGTTGTCACTAAGATTTAAAATATCTATTAAGTGTTTTCTAATTTTTTCTTCACTCAAGTTAATATTATCTCTGTTTATATAATCCTTTAAATTAATACCCATTGCTAGCACCTCCATTAATTAATAGGGCAACATATTATTTTCCTTGAAATGGTACTATAATTTCTAATACAAATCTCTTTACCGTTAGGAATATTTGATCTTTTTCTATCTTTTATATGATTAAACTGAGTATACGTTTCACATGCAATCGCATCAACATTGATATTATATTCATTAATCATCATCTCGATTATTAAACCATCAAAATTACCACGATGGTAGGTATTATTTTTACATAATCGTTGTAACTCTGTGATAATTTTATTTTCGTTTTCTTCATAAAAATCGTTAAATATAACTTGATTTTCAAACTCATCTAGATTTAATACTTTATCGGGGTTAATATTGGCTTCAATTTTAACGACGACCTTTTGCTTATAATCAGGTTTCCATCTATTAAGGTAATTAATAGCATTGTTATATGGTTCTAAAACATCATCTCGTCGCATAACATATAGATAAAGACCGAATCCTAAATCTGGAGGTAAAAATTTTCTATTAGGTTCCATAGGTTGAGCCTGTGTCAATTTTTCAATTTTAGTAGAGTCTGTCCCATGACATCCCCAAAGTTTAAAATCATCTATTATCATTACATCACTCATTTGTGTTTTACTGCTATTTATAATTATGCTTATTCTAAAAACGTAAGTCAATTAAAATCATTTACACATAAGTTCTAGATTTAATTAATGTGACTAAACGCGAGGGTTTTTCTATATTGTAAGCACCCTTTTATTCCTTATAGTGTTTTTATAATTTCAATACTAAAAAAATTGAATTATTATTCGAGTCTTTTTATCTCAGTCATCAAGTTTATTTGTCAACATTTTTCTAAATTGCTGTTGATAATTAATAAATCTATTCACACAAAAAATACGGGACTTGTTTTCATAATAAAATGAAAACGCCCGTATACGCCCCGTGAATGACGGTAAACATTGATATGACAATGTTTGTATATGGAGACGGCGGGAGTTGAACCCGCGTCCAAGGATCTTGCTACACTTCTTTCTACGTGTGTAGTTCTCAATTAATGTTTCGCATGAACGCCGGAAGAGAACGTTCCACAATTCATGCTAGTCTGATTAAGTTCTTCTAGAAGTCTGCAGACGGAAGACTTCTAGTAAATCTTGCTAAAGAGCGGCTATCTTGTTATTTAAAGAATAATCTATAAATCCAAATATTATTCTCCGAATGCCACTTTATTTCAAACGTTAAACATATCGTTTATCGTTTATTTAGTTTACGACCATTTTAATACCTATCCTTCTTAATATAATTCTCGTATTCTACCATCATTCAACATCGTACTATTAATGATTTGCTCAAAACCAAAAATCTATGATTAAATTATATTTGAAACGACAATACCATATTTTATTTGAATCATTAATAACTACTTTAATTACAGAACATCTGTACGAATGTAAAGAAGTATATTCAGAAATCGAAAGTTTGTATAATGAGATGCTTTCACTTGTAGAACCATCTCCACTTTCTTCTTTAAATTGTTTTTCCTCTGAATAGTAAATACAAGAAGTATGGTCCTCCGATGAGTGACACGACAATTCCAACTGGAATGATGAGCGGTTCAGCGATAGTCTTACCGACAAAATCAGCAAAACTTAAAAGAAACGCACCGATTAATAGAGTTCCCACAAATATAATTTTCATATCAATTTTAAACATCATGCGTGCAATGTGTGGTGCAATGAGTCCAATAAATGAAATCGACCCCGCAACACTCACACTGATACTCGATAGTAGTGCTGCTAAAACAATTAAAATAATCTTCTCACGTGTGACATGCATACCTAGTGTTGTGAGCATATCGTCATCAAGTGACATCATCGACATCTCGCGTACTCTAAACAGCGTAATTATCATGATGATTACAATATATGGAATCGTCACAATAACAAATTCCCATGAGTCTCCCCAAATATTCCCCGCAAAGAATCGGTTTAACATGTCCATTTGTGTGTTATCAAACATCGACGTAAATACATACACAAATCCTGTGACACCGAGTGCCGTCGCAATTCCGATTAAAATAAACGTGTTGCTTGAGAATTTACCACCAACAAACGATAACGCGAAAACGAGTAGCACTGTAAGTAATCCACCAATGAAACTCATTAGTGGTAGTGTGTATAAATGGTTCACACCACTATTTCCAGCAACGAAGGCAATAAATAATACCACTCCAAATCCACTACCTGCGTTCACACCTATAATCCCTGGATCTGATAATGGATTTTTCGAAACGACTTGTAAGATAAGCCCAGATAACGCAAGCGCTGCACCACATACGAGCGTGATGATGAGTCTCGGCATTCTAAATTTATAAAATACAAGTGCGACTTTGCTAGTTGCCTGCCCCGTCATTAAGTTCCAAATGTCTATGAGTGACATCTTAAACGTACCTGTCGTTAAGGTGAGTACGATTGTTACAAAAATTAGTATAACAAGAATTAAAATCTTAACACTATTACGCATACGTATGCCCCCTTCTTCTAATGATATAGATAAAGAACGGGAGGCCAATCATTGCGATAACAGCATTCACTGGCATTTCGTTAAACATTCTTGCAAACATATCTGCTAAAACGAAGAATACGCCACCTAAAATTGCTGTAAAAATAAGTGCTTTTTTATGCAAGTGCCCAACAATCATCTTAACAATATGTGGTACAAGCATTCCTAAGAAAATAATATTTCCAACGAGTGCGACTGAAATCGCTGCAAGCATAATCGCAATAAACAAACTCACAAATTTATAGATGCGCTGATTCTGTCCAATAGAATGCGCAACGTCATCGGATAATAGTAGCACATCTAATTCTCGTGACATCAAAATCAATATGAGGATTAAAACAATCGCAACGGGCGTCACCATTAAAACATTCGACAATGTCTGACCCGCTGCCCCACCTGACGTAAAAAACATCGCGAACTGTCCAAGTCCATTTGTGATGACAATAAAATTCGTTAACGCGAGTAGTAGTAAAGAAATCCCCGCACCTGCTAAAACGAGTTTCACCGGTGAATTATAACGTGTCATCATTAATATAAATAAACCAACTAACGCGCCACCGATAAACCCACTGATGATAATTCCAACAAACGTAATTGTCGGAACAAGCACAACAACGAGCACAATCATAAGGTTAGCTCCTGCATTAACACCTAAAATACTCGGCTCACTTAAATCATTATGCGTCACCGTTTGCATAATTAATCCTGAAACACTGATCATCATGCCAACGAGAAAAGCAACTAAAATACGTGGTAGGCGAATCTCCATCAATGTTTGTGTCACTGAATCATTGGCATATGGGTGCATTAAACTGTTTAAAACGGTTTGAAAGGTGTAATGTTCGACTCCAATCATCATGGCTAAAAAGAATGAGGCGATCACCCCTATAAAAAGAGCACTCGCTAAAATATATGTTCTATTCATTGTGAATATCCTTTATTGTGTTACAGAATAAGTCATAAGCAGCGAGATAAGGTCTGCCGGTTACCCCATCAAATTCGATTCGACCATCAATGTTAAATACATTATTTAATACGTCGTTCGTCAGTACGTCCTCTGGCTTACCGTATGTCACGATTTCACCTTTTTGCATGACAATGATTTGATCTGAATAGCGAATCGCTTGGTTTAAATCATGTAATACCATGACTACGGTCTGGCCCGTCTTACGGTTTAACTCATGCACGATGTTCAGTGTTTCAAGCTGATGGTGAATGTCTAGGTATGTCGTCGGCTCATCAAGTAACAGTGTGTTTGTTCCTTGTGCGAGTAGGAAACTAATCCATACACGCTGTTGTTGACCTCCCGACAGTTCGCTCATCATTCGATTTTTAAAATCTATTGCGCCCGTTTCTTTTAACGCCCAGTCAATCATGTCAATGTCTCTTTGTTTTAATCCTTCAAAACGTTTTAAGTGTGCGTAGCGACTGTAAGTTAACAGGTCAATCACGCGTACATCATACTGTAATCTATTTTTTTGAGATAAAATCCCGACCATCTTCGCCATCTGCTTCGATTTTAAATCGCGGATTTTGATGTCGTCGATATACACTTCACCTTTATAAGGTAAAAGTTTTACGATAGACTTAAGCAACGTAGATTTACCGCAACCGTTTGGACCGATAATTGTCGTCACCTGTCCGCTCAAGATTTCCATGTTGATATCTTTTAGGATTCTCGTGTCCCCTACTTCATATACGATATTTTTTAGTTCTACCTTGCTCACAAAAACCACTTCCAAATGTTTATTTCGTTAATTGATCTACAATAAATTCAAGCTGATATTCGAGTGACAGTGGGTCGTTGAACAAGAATGTACTTGAATCAAACTCAACTACACGGTCATTTTTAACTGCGTCTAAGTTTTTCCATACACTTGTCGATTCGATTGCTTTGTTTGTTGTTGGATCTCCATCACCTAAAAAAATGAAATCTCCAGAATACTTTGCAACTTCTTCAGCTGAAATCTTTTTCCAACTAGTTTCTACAACATCTTTCTCGATTGTTTCAGGCACTTTCATTTCTAACCCTTGGTAAAGAATCTCTGTTCCACGACCCCAGTTTGTACCATAGACATAAATATCTTTAGAAAAAGCTTCTGCAACAGAAACACTTGTGTCTGTGCCAAGTTTGTCTTGTACTGTCTTTTTATTTTCAGCAAGTTTTGCTTCGAAATCTTCGACCCACTTGTTTGCTTGGTCTTCTTTACCTACAATCTTGCCAAGTTCTTTATGAACATCTAAATAATTCCACTTTACATAATCAAGCCCAATTGTAGGGGCTACTTCTTTTAATTCCTTAATATTCTCATCTGTGCTATAAGTGATAATTAAATCAGGATCTAAATTTAAGACTTGTTCAATATTTCCTTCTTCGATTAATTCAATATCTCCAACTTCTTTACTCAGAACTTCTGAATCTTGAACTAAATTGTGTACACCAACGATATTTGCATCAAGCTGTTTTAAGTTACCGAAGTAACCAAAACCCATCACAACAATACGCTTTGGATCTTTTGGTATATCGATTTCCTCACCATCGTCAGTAGTATATTTTACAGTTTCAGGTGTTTCTTCCTTCACTGCTTCGTCTGTGTTGTCCTCACCAGAACATGCCGCAAGTAGTACGACAAAAATTAAACTGAATAAAAATAAAATACGCTTCATTAAATTTCTCCTTTTTATCTAATTGATAATAATTCTCAATTAGATTATAATATGAGCAATGGTAAATGTACAATAGAAATGAGGCAAAAATATGAACAATACGGATTGTCTGATTGTAGGTGGGGGTCCATCGGGACTATTCGCAGCATTTTATGCAGGGCTACGAGGATTAGACGTAACAATTATAGAACATCAGGACCGACTTGGCGGAAAGCTGAAATTTTATTTAGATAAGATCGTGTGGGATATCGGCGGAGTTGAAGCAAATACTGCAGCAAATATTCGCGAATCCATGGTGAAGCAAGGACTTACATTTGACCCGACTGTTCATTTGAATGAATCGGTAATCAGTGTAAATAAAGAAAGAGATGTGTTTAAAGTAGAGACGACAAAGGGCACACATTACGCGAATACGGTAATTTTAGCGACTGGAGTCGGTGTCTTTAGTCCGGTAAAGCTTAATTTACCAGGTGCAGAAGACTTTGAGTATGATAATCTTCACTACTACATAGAAGAAACCAAACACTATAAAGATAAGCATGTGTTAATCTCCGGTGGTGGAAACTCCGCACTCGACTGGGCCGCACATCTTGCAGATGGTATTGCAGACGTCACACTCGTGTGTAGAAAAGATGAACTTAAAGGATACGAAGCGACAATTAAAGAGTTAGAGAAGAAAGATGTCCATATTATTAAGCAACGTACGATTGAAGAACTCCGTTCAAACAAAGATGGCACTATGATCGAACGCGTTGTTTTATCAGGTGGTGAAGAAATTGATGTCGATATCGTATTTGTGAATCACGGATACAAATCAGATAGCGCATTATTAGAATCATTAAAAGGTGACGTAAAAATGAACGAATATAATCAAATTTTAACCGAGGAAAGAGTAAAAACAGGTGTGGATGGACTATATGCAATCGGTGACCAAGTCCACTACGACAACCGCGTACATCTAATCGCGACGGGATATCCGGAAGCAAGTGAAGCAGTAAATTTCGCGAAGCATTATATCGATAAAGAAGAATTAGACGGAGCTATCGTATCCAGCCACAATGAAAAATTTGATGAATTAAATAAAGAAGTAAGACAGAATTTAGAATAATATAAATAATTAATATAAATTATTTTAAATTTTGAACGAAAATAAACAAGGAATGCCTCATAAAAGAGACATTCCTTGTTTTTTCATTGTGACTTGACGGGGGAGCTATTTTGTTATTTCAAACGATAAACACATGATTATTAGTTTACGACCATTTTAATACCTTCTGGTGTTTCTACTGTTTCGCTCGCAGCGTCTGGCACTAAAATGTTAAATGCTTTTAAGCCGTATGTGTTCATTGAATCGATTCTTGCTTTATTACTATGCCAGTTGTTCACTGCAATGTGGTGGTGATATTTATTTGAGCCTAAGAAATATGCGCTCATGACTTTAGTCGCGATTTCAAATCCGTAGTTACCATAGAATTCTGGATCAATCACCACGCCACCTTTCAAGTGCAAGTGCCCAATAATTGTACCTTCTGGCATACCTGACCACTCTTTATTACGACTTGATTCAATAATACCATCAAAATCTAAAGCTAGAGTATCCATTACCACTTGTCCTTTAGACCAAGACCATGTATCAGGATCTCTATCCACATATACTTCAATACCGTTTCCTTCTGGGTCAACAAGATACGTCGCTTCACTCACTAAGTGATCTCCACCTGATAGGGGAATCTGTCTATCAAACATGTATTTAATAAAACGACCGAGATCACTTCGGGTTGGTAGTAAAATTGCGATATGGAATAATCCCGCTTCGTTTGGTGAAGCCACTCTACCATTCTCTAAAACTTCAAAAGTGAATGTGTGCGTACTACTTTCAAAACCAGCAACGAAACCTACTTCACTTTCTTCAATTAATTTCATGCCTAAAATATTTATATAAAACTCTTTCATTTTACTTAAATCTCGAATGTTTAATGTGATATTTGTTACTTGAGCATTGTCCTTATGGAAGTTCATTTTAATACCTATCCTTCTTAATATGATTTCCGTATTCTACCATCATCCAACATCGTTCTATTAACGATTTGCTCAAAACAAAAAAGCCCTGATAAAACTGAGTTTGAATTACAATGCCACATTTTATTTTTACGATAGATAAATGAAATTTCGGGTGGAAACATGCGTGTATTTAAAAGTAAAGAAAAGATTCCAACCTCCGGAAGGCAGAAATTATTATACACATCCTTCTATAGAAATTATGTAGGAGTTTTTATGATTCCCGAAAAGCCACTGGTTTTGTTACGATAGAAATATAAGAAAAAGGAGAGGTTTTTGTGATCCGTAAAAAGGAACAAAAAGATAACAGAAAAGTCGCTGAACTTGTTTATATCATTTGGGAAGGTATGGATCTCGAAATAATTGAGAAATTTGATAAAAAAACTGTACTCGAAGCGTTTGAAATGTGTCTCAGTGACGAAGAATTTCGAAACTCAGAAAGAACCATTCACGTGTATGAGGTAGATGGAGATGTTGCAGGATTCGTTCTGAGCTATCCCGGCCATACCGAACACGAATTTAAACACGTGTGGGAGAAACTTGGACTGGACAAGAAATTTCATCCATATAGTCCACCACTTGAATTGAGAGAAGCACGTGACAATGAAATGTACATAGATAGCGTGGCAACGTTTAGTGAGTACCGCGGACAAGGTATCGCGACTAAGTTATTGAAGTATTTACTAGATAGTGAAGAAGCACGTCCTTTTGGACTCATTTGTGAGGTAGAGAATGAGAAGGCTTTAGGCCTTTATCTGAAGCTTGGGTTTAAAAAAGACGAGGTCCTCGAATTGTATGGGCAAGAGTATTATCATATGACTTATGTAAAGTAAGATTTTTCTTTAAAAAATCAAATTCAATAAAATATTATAAAATCAAACAGAGAGATAATGTCAATTGCTTTAGGCAGTTAGTTGTTATCTCTTTTGTTTTAAAGAAATTTAAAACAGCTAGGTGATAAATCACCTAGCACTTATAAACACAGAGCTTTAAGATAATAATTCATCAAGATACTCATCAGTTAATGTATATATCGTTGGTCTCTTTTTTACTACTTCCAATTGATCTTTAAATCTATCTAAAGCACTTAAGATTTTTCTTCTTTCGCAATCGTGTTCGTATGCTAATTCATTTACTGAAATTCTATTAGATTTGTTTTGAAAAATAGCACTTTGAGCCATTATAAAAAGAACAGAACGATCAAATTCTTTTTCTACTAATGCATCTAAATTATTACTTATCTTATTTATTTTGTCTATATCTTTTTCAAGTATAGCTATGACGTGTTCTTGTCCTTCAACGATCATTTCTAGCATAGCTTGTACAAAAAAAGTTGCCTCTGCCTTGTTCAATGGATGAGATGTTTCTGTAAAAGCCTTATAGTACTTACTCTTATGGTTATTTATAATAGTTGAGAATGTCACTGCAGAATAAACATCTAATTTTTTAGACAAAAACTTACATACAATATAACGCCCCATTCTTCCATTACCATCATAGAATGGATGAATATATTCAAATATATAATGCGAGAGCATTAATTTGTATAGATAAGGCATATCATCATTTCTAATGAAACTAATCATCTGTCCTAACATAGAAATGATTTTTGATTCTGACTTAACACCTCTGTGAATTTCTTTACCCCCACTATAAACACTTACAGAACCTTTTCTAAAAAGCTCACCATCTAGTCTATCCCCTTTTGAAATTTCAGATGAAACTAGTTCATCATAGATTGAACGAATATCTTCAATCTTAGTGATTTCTGACTCTTTCTCAATAAAATAATACAGTTTTACAAGACCAAACAATCTCTTTTTTGTGATACTACCTTTCTTTAAATCACTGTTTTTAATATCTTCTAACACCTCAGATATTTCTTTTTTTGTACTTCTAACATTTTCTACTTCGTTTGTACTTTGTATTTCATTAATAAGTAGATTGGTATAGAAACTTTGTTGTGATGCGCTCGGCAATCGATTTTTCAGAAGAGTAATTGTACGACTATTTTCAATGATTGCTTCATTTAAAGCTGCTAACTTGTGTGTGTTTACTAAAAACAAAGGAAAAGATTCATTGTAAAAATTCCCATTTCTAATCGGCTTTATTTCTATTTCTGTGAGATAGGCACTTAATTGATTTAATCTATTTTGGTACTCTACTTCGTGATTTTCACTGTTCATATGAAACACTTTGTTTAGTGGATAATATTTGCTCATTTTCTTCACCTTAATTACCTTTTTTGAGATTTTGGTATTTTATAAGTAGTGATATGAATTATATACTATTTTGACTAAAACTCAAGAAAAATTATTTACCTCACACATGAAGAAGCATAATAATGATTGTTTTTAATTATTTAAATAGAATATAATTCAAGTAGCCTATTTGAGGAGTTGGTGTCTATGAGTTACATCGCTTGGTTAATTGTATTTTGTGAAATCGCCTTTTGGGTAGTAATTGCCATAGGGTTAGTGTTTAGATATATTTTTAGAAAAGAAAAGTTAGGTTTTATATTTTTAGCAATGACACCAGTGATTGATGTGGTGCTTTTGATAGTGACGACGTTTGATTTGATGAACGGAGCAACAGCAGGATATCCACATGCGATAGCTGCCTTGTATATTGCTGTGTCACTAGTGTTTGGTAGAGATATGATCCGCTGGTTTGATGATCGATTTAGATATTATGTAATGAAGCAAGGAGAAAAGCCAGGGCAAATATTTGGATATGACTATGCAAAACTATATGCAAAGTCGTTCATGAAACACATTATTGCGTACGTAATAGGAACTGGATTACTTTATCTGATAAAAATACTCGTCCACAATAATGAAGAGACACAAGCATTAGATGGAGTAACGAACGTTTGGACGATTGTAATTGTAGTAGACTTGATTATCACAATTTCATTTTTTATTTGGCCAAAGAAAAAGAAGTAACAACTTATTAAAGTTGATACTTCTTTTGAATTTCATAATTAAACACTTGACACATATTTGACACTTGCTACTTTGAAACCCTAACCTATAAAGCTTTATATTCTGAGACCTCGGTTAAATAACACTCTGTTTTAATTGAAATGTTTATACTTTATGGTCCATCTGTTAACGTCCACACTAGTGTTGATTGATAACTACCTCTTTGAGCAGTCGCTGGATTTGTTTTTAATAAAATTCCTTCATCTTCATTAAAATTAAAGTGAAATTCATCTCCACTTTTTGTAGCATCAGACTTTTTACCGACTGTTTGTCTATTTACTTCCCCTTCAATCAGTTTAAAATCTTTATTTTTTACGAAGTAAAGTGCATTTTTAAGCTGATCAATTCCATTTGTATGTGTTAACGGTGTTTTACTATAGACACTTACTGAAAAATCACTTTTTTTAGTACTTCTCACTTTCACTTTATGAGGGTTACTCTTTCTTTTAATAATTGACTCTCCAACATTGGTGATTTTTGTGTCTTTAAATACAATATCTTCAACTGGTAGTAATTCTAAAATTGTACCTTCAACAATAACTTCAGCGCTTGGTATTTCATATTTATCAACTACTACAAAAAACTTAAGCTTGTCATCATCTTTTAAGTCACCTATTGGAATATTATTAAAAGTAAATTTGCCTGTATTGTCACTAGTCGTTTCATACACTTTATTTGTACGTGTATTAAGCATTTTAATTTTACGATTAGCTGTAGCAGTACCGGTAATCTTAGTACTTTCATCTGTAACAGGTTCATTCACTTTTATATTAACTTTAATATCTCCAATCATCCTTATTCTTTTCAAGGTAGATTTAAATTCTTGATTAAAATTTGGAGCAACTTTTTTAATCGATGAATCTGCATTAGTAGTATTTCCACTCATTGTAAATGAACCGTTTAACATATTTGTTTTATAATCCGGTGTTTTATTTTGAGTTGCATAGCCTTCCATACTTACATAGTTTACGTTAAAAGTTTTAAGCACATTTTCTGTAGGGAAAATCGGACCATTCATATTGTCAAAATCTACCACATTAGGATAATAGACATTGAGTGTCACCGCACTGTTAGTTGAGAATAAAGGTGCACTTGAATTACCAGTTTTACGAACGATTAGACTACCATGATCGTCCACTGTAATAGCTCCTATTCCTTGTGATGTCACTGGGCTATTCAAACTTTCTAAAATAATTTCTCCATCGTGATGCGCAGTAATGAAAAAGTCTTTATCATCACTGAATTGAACCGCATTTGAATTTAAAGATTTTAAAGATAAGCGACTGTTCGCACCTGATTCAACATATTTTTGATAATCCCCTCCTGAATATAATGCTACACCGTTATTCGCAGTAACATTTGCTACCGCATTTTCTCCGACTCTAATTCCATTTAGTTGTACATTCACTGTCTTATTTGATTGTGCATATAAACCTCCAAGTGCACCATTCACTGTGAAATTTGCTCCGTTATGAATTTCGTAAAATCTATAATATGCAGCGTAGCCTGCACTCGCGTTTATTGTGACATTACCATATACATGAAGTACACTTTCCCAACTTGCACCGATATGACTGCCATTAAAAGCAACATCTTTTAAACGAAGTTGGCTCGCATGGTTCGATCTAAACATACCTTCATTTTTATCTCGGTTGGTAGTAGATAAGTTTGAAAAGTTCATAACAGCTATCTCAGAAATACTCGTATTATAGAGCCTGCTAGTACCGATATTTAAAGAGTAACCATTACCGTCTAAAATTTTTTGATTATAATTTGAATAAATGTATTGATTCCTATCCGTAGAAATATCGTTTGTAAATAGTATCACTTCAACATTTCTAGCATATATCGCTTTATTGAATTCATCAGCTGTACTTACACATCTTACTTCACCAGTAACAGATTTCGAAATTACCGATCCAATCAAATTACTTTTTGATGTATTGTACTCCTCTGCTGTTGGGCATTTCCCTGCTTCAAACTGGCGTTCTGTTGTAGAACGCGTTGCTATTTTCTTTTCTTCTTTAGCGACTTCTAACTCATCTTCTTTATTACCATTGCTTTCAGATATGTCTGTTGCTTCTTTATCATCCTCGGTATCTTCTGTTTCGGTCTCTTCTTCATCGTATGATTCGTTTGATTCTTCAGTTGTTTCACATTGGTATATGTCGTCAAAGCTTTTCGTATTGTCTGCATCTATCTTATAATCTATGCTTAGAATATTGTTTTCACTAATGAGTTTTACTTTATCCTCATCCTCTAAAGCGGTAGATAAGGAAAAAAGATATTCTCCATCATTTACAATTGTTTCTTCTACAAATTGTTCATTAACATAAAGCTCAACCGGTTTTTCATTATTTCCAGTACCTTTAATAGTTTTAGAATCTACTATATCTACTGAATAATTAACATTACATGAATTTACTGCCGTCATTTCTGCCGCTTGTACGAGAGTTGCGGGCGTCATTAATAAAATACATAATATTAAGTTTAAATACTTTATCATATTAATTCACCCTACTTTTTCTTTCGTATTACCATGAGTATTAACAGTATTAATAAACCAAAAATAGTCATGCCTGCAATGATTAATGCAAATGTTTTCCAGTCAGTTTTTTCAACTTCTACAGCATTGTCATTCGCTTCTTTTGCAGTTTCTTCAGTAATTTCAAATTCTTTCTCGAATTCAAATGTTTCATTATCCGTTGTAATCGTTCCTTTATAGACATACTTACCTTTTTTTAATTTTTCATTATTAAAAGATATAGGATGATTAAATAAAGCATTTGGTGCGATTGAAAAGTTGTCATCTTTTCTTTCGTATAATGGTGTATCGTTCCCCTTCTTAAATACAGCACCCTCGATTTTTGAATTTGTCATTAGTAATGGTTGCTTATTGCTAAATTCAACATTTAAACCTGTTCTATTATTAATTAATCCAGGGTTAACACGATTTATTTCAATTTCTTCTTGCAATTTTTTATTACTATTTTTGTCATTTAGAACAACTGCAATTTCATACGCGTAGTTATTTTTAATTTGTACACCGGAAGAGTCTTCTTTTGAATCATCTATAAGTAAAAATCTTAAGCCACCTAAAATCGTGCCATCGAAATCTTTTTCTGGCATTTGAATAGAAAATTCTGCGATTGCCTTCTCATATGGCTCAATTTTTAACGTCGGTGTGAGTACATCTGTCATTTTAGTAAAATTATATTTTAAAGAGTTATCGAACTCTTTAATTGAACCATCGTAAACAAGTAATCCATTACTGTTTGTCGCTCCTGTATTTGCGCTAACTTTAACTTCGATTGGTTCATTTGAGTTATTAAATACTTCTACTTGTAATTTCTCTGTAGTATTTTTTTCAACTGCTAAATCAAAGTATGTCTTCTCAGAATCAACTTGACTGTCCGGTAAAATCGTACGTAAAGAATACGGAACTTCTTCACTTGCTAATGCTGTAGGTGCGATATTAAATAATAGTAGTATAGATAGCAATATCCATGTAATTCTTTTCATCATCAACTTCCTCTAAAGAAAAACCCCGAACTACTGTTCAGGGTTAAGATTTTCGCTTATATTACTGGTTACCAGGTCCATCATATAAAGTCCAAGTAATTGTAGATGTATGTTCACCTGCTGAAGCGGCACCTTGTGGAACATCTAAAGTTACTTTTTCGTTTGTTTCTCCGTCACCTTTTAGCCACTTAACAATCCATGTTCCAAGACCTTGTGCTGTTCCAATTTGTGCATTGTCTGAACGACCTTCAGCATTAACAACTGATGCACTGTCTCCACCAGTATTTAAAACGATATTATTGTTTACTAACGGTGGATTAACTCCTTGTACTGGAGAGGCTGCTTCACCATTTAAGAATGAAATAACTGCACCCTCTAAAGTGTTCGTACCGTTTTGAGTGAAATGAGAAGCTTGAGCACTTACACTCCAACCTTGTCCAGTACCACGACGATCGGAAACTTGAATATATGGTCTTTCACTAACCGACTCGTACTTAGCAGCTGCAGTTGAAATTTCGTGTGTACCAAAATCTATATTAGAAACAAAATCTAAAGATAATGGTCCTGTATTACCTGTAACATTACCATCTTCTGGAGTACCTGGCTGTAATGTTTCAGGGTCTAAAATTTCAGGTTCATCTTCAGGTGCTGTAAAATTAACCTTTGCCTCTGATTCCGCTTGCTGGTGTTGTGCTGCTAGCATTGGAGCTGCAACTAAAAAAGATGTCGCACTTAATGTGAGTGCTGATAATAATAATTTCTTTTTCAAATTTATTTCCTACTTTCTATATATCTTTAGTTTCTATCTAATCTAACAATAAAACTATACACTTATTCGAACTAAAAGTCGATATTTTAAAATAAAAAATGAGACTACTTTATAGCTTGTGAAGTAATCTCATTGATGTAAAAATATATGGAGACGGCGGGAGTTGAACCCGCGTCCAAGGATCTTGCTACACTTCTTTCTACGTGTGTAGTTCTCAATTAATGTTTCGCATGAACGCCGGAAGAGAACGTTCCACAATTCATGCTAGTCTGATTAAGTTCTTCTAGAAGTCTGCAGACGGAAGACTTCTAGTATATCTTGCTAAAGTTGAATCGTCTCAGTAGGTCACAAGAAAACGTACGAGACGATGTAGCTGAAATTATGCAGCTACGAGATTGTTAGTTTTGCCAGTTATTATAACTGAGTATCGTTCGTAACGAAGTCGAAACCTCCGACACGCTTAAAGTGCTCAATAACCCCTGTCGAATCCAGAACGTCCCCGTTTATTTGCGTAATGATTATTATATCATTATTCGCTTTTTCATTTCAAGTTATTGGTTTCTCTCTTTTAGCGCACGGTCGATGTCTCGTTTCATTTGTTTTTGTTTTAAGTCGTGACGCTTATCGTATTTCTTTTTACCTTTTGCGTATCCAATCAGCACTTTACATACTCCGTTTTTAATGTAGAGTCTAAGTGGAATGAGTGCATGACCTGGATTATGCAAATAACCGATCAGTCGGTCGATCTGCGCTTTATGGAGCAGTAACTTTCGTTGTCTTAACGGGTCGTGGTTAAATCTATTCCCTTCTTCGTAAGGGGCGACGTGCATGTTGTAGACGAACATTTCACCTTTAAAATCACGGCAAAATGCGTCTTGTAAACTAACAGATCCCTTACGAATCGATTTGATTTCAGTCCCTTTTAATACGATCCCCGCTTCAATCGTATCCTCAATGATATAATCATGACTTGCTTTTCTGTTTTGAGCGAGTACTTTTCCGTGATGTTTCTTCATATCATTTACTTCCTCTTTCTATTTCTTTTCGGCGCACTTTTATAGAATGGCTTTTTGCCTTTCGGTTTTTTCGTTTGGTCTCTCACTTTGTCTTTTTTACGACCATTAGAATCGATATATTTCGGTTTTTGCTTGTCTTTTTGTTCTTCTTTTACTTTTTTACGCGGTGTTATTCCAACGACTGTAAAATCGATTAAACGCTCTGCGATATTGACGTTTTCAACTTCGATTTCTACTTTATCGCCCATTCTAAAGACTTTCCCTGTGCGTTCACCGATTAACGCCATCATACGCTCGTTATAGTTATAATAGTCGTCACCTAAGTTGTTCATATGAACGAGTCCTTCGACTGTATTCGGTAGTTCAACGAACATACCGAAGTTCATGACGCCTGATATAACCCCTTCAAAGCGTTCTCCGATATGCTGCTGCATATACTCTGCTTTTTTGAGGTCGTTCGTATCGCGTTCAGCATCTACTGCTCGGCGTTCACGTTCAGATGAATGCGACGCAATTTCTGGTAACTTTTCTTTAAATTTTTGAATCGTTGCTGGACTCGTATCTTTTTCGATTAAATACGTACGAATTAATCTGTGTACCATTAAATCCGGATATCTACGAATCGGCGCTGTGTAGTGCGTGTAGAATTCTGTCGATAACCCGAAATGTCCGAGTGATTGATATGAATATTTCGCTTGTTGCATCGAACGTAACATCATCATCGAAATGACTGTATCTTCAGGGGTATCTTTTACTTCATCTAAAATTTCTTGTAACGCGTGCGGATGCACAGAGTTCCCTTTACCTTTAACGAAAATACCAAAGCTCGTTAGAATCTCGAAGAATTGGCGAAGTTTATCTTCTTTTGGATCTTCGTGAATACGGTAAATAAACGGTAAATCGAGCCAGTGGAAGTTCTCAGCGATCGTCTCGTTCGATACGAGCATGAATTCTTCGATTAACTTCTCACCTTTCCCGCGGTTACGTAAAACGATATCTTCAGGCGTGCCGTCGCGTTGAACGATAATTTGTGCTTCGTTAAAATCAAAATCTAACGCTCCACGTTTATCGCGTTTACGGCGTAAAACTTTTGCGAGTTCACCCGCATGGATAATCATGTCTGTAATTTCACCATGTGAGATTTTTGTCGCTTCATCGTCTTCTTCTAATATTTTGTTAACTGCTGTGTATGTCGTACGTTTGTCCGATTGAATAACACTTTCAAAAATACGATGATTTACGACTGTTCCATTCGTATCGATTTCCATCTGACACGTCATCGCAAGTCGCTCGACACCTTCATTTAACGAGCATATACCGTTTGATAATTTATGCGGCAACATCGGTATCACTCGGTCGACTAAATAAACACTCGTCGCTCGGTTATACGCTTCTTTATCGAGTGGTGTCCCTTCTTTTACGTAATGTGATACGTCCGCAATACTTACTGTCAACTCGTAGTTTCCGTTACTTAACTTTTCGACAGAAATCGCATCGTCTAAATCTTTTGCGTCTTCTCCGTCGATTGTAATCGTCATTTGCTTCGTTAAATCGACGCGACCTTTCTTTTCCTCTTCGAGTACGTGGTCTGGAATGTTTTCGACTTGTTCGAGTACGTCATCACTAAAGTCGATATCAATACCGTGACTATATACGATAGATAAAATATCGACACCCGGATCATTTTCATGTCCGAGAATTTTTGTGATATGACCTTCCGGGTTATCGGTGTTATTTTTAGGGAATTTCGTAATTTCAACGAGCACTTTATGACCGGAAACTGCACCTAAATTTTGCTCACTTGGGATAAAAATATCCGTATTATACGTAAGGGAATCCGGTACGACGAATCCGAATCCTTTTGACCCTTCATATTTACCGACGAGTTTTGTCACGTTATGTTCGATAATTTTTACAACGCGACCTTCATGATTCTCACCACGCATCGACTCTTCTACCGTACAGAGTACAGTGTCTCCGTCTAATGCGCCGTTAATTTCATTTGGCGGAATAAATATATCATCTATTCCTTCTTCGTCAGGGCGTAAAAATGCGAATCCACGCTTATGCATAGATAACGTACCTTTAACGACTTTTGACGTCACAACTTTGACGTACTTATTTTTCTTTGTGCGACGTATAATGTCCGACTCTTCAAGAGAGACTAAAGCTTTAATGAGTGCTTTAAAATCTTCTGCGTCGTGAATATCCAGTTCACTTTCAAACGCTTCAGTTGTCATCGGTGTATACGTATCACGATCAATTATTTCTAACACTTCGTCTTTAAAATCTCTCATGAATAAGTCCTCCTATAAATTACGGTTTAAAAACGCGTAATAATCTTCAAATAATTCTTCTTTGTCTTTGTCAATCGTTAAAACGTGACCAGAGTTTTCATAGTATTTTACTTCTTTATCGTCACTGCCGACTTCATCGATTATAATTTCAGCACTATTTATATCAATCACATCATCGAGTTTTCCTTGAGCGACAAATATCGGTTCTGTCACTTCCCCGAGACGGTCTCTCGTACTTCCTATAATCTTCTTAATATCTGTAAAAATCGATGCGTCGGTGTAACTTTCTAACTCTCTTTTAATTTGCCCGTCTTCTTTATGTTCAAAACGTTTTTTAAACATCTCAGCGTATATTTTAAAGTTATTGAGTAATTCACTTTCCGTTTTTAACGTCATAGGTGAACAAATCGTTGCTAACGCTTCAACGTCACGGTCCATCGATAACTTTAACGCAAGCACGCCACCAATCGATAGACCAACGACAAATACTTTGTCATACGATTCTTTTAACTCGTCATACTTATCAATTGCTTGTTTATACCACACATATGGCGACGATTTTAATATATTTTCAGGACTTTCAGTATGCCCTTCATAATTAAATGCGTAGCTCGGAACTTCGTTCTTTTCTAAAAATCTCCCGAGTTGTCGCACGTCTGACGTATTTCCTGTAAATCCATGAAGTAAAAGTACCGCATAGTCTTTTGTACCTTCACTAAACTCAAAATTTCCAGGCATTCTTACTTTCATTCGTACCACTCCTTACATCTATTGTACGAGATATATATTAGAAGATAAAGAACGACGAAAACAATAAAACGCCGAGGTGATTAAACACCCCGGCGTGTAGTATTAACTGACATATGTTAATAGAATCATTATTAAAAAGAACATGACAGATAAAACAACTGTCATTCTGTGTAATATTAAATCCATACCTCTTGCTTTTTGTTTACCAAAGAGCTGTTCTGCACCACCACTTATTGCTCCTGATAGTCCAGCACTCTTACCTGACTGGAGTAAAACGACCGCGATAAGTGAAATGCACACAATGATCAGTAATACGATTAAAGCTGTATACATCGCGTGTTCCCCCTACTTGCTATATCGTTACATATTATATCAGTAATTGATATTGTAATCAACTACATAATTAGCGTAAGTTAAAGAACGCATTCTTACCTTTGTAAATCGCAGTTTCATATAATTCGTCTTCGATTCTTAGTAACTGATTGTATTTCGCAACGCGGTCTGTACGTGACGGTGCACCAGTTTTAATTTGACCTGCGTTTACCGCTACAGCGATGTCAGCGATTGTCGTATCTTCTGTTTCACCTGAACGGTGTGAAATCACTGATGTGTATCCTGCACGTGCTGCCATTTCGATAGCTTCGAATGTTTCAGTTAACGTACCGATTTGATTTACTTTAATTAAAATAGAGTTACCGACGCCTTCTTCGATACCTTTTTCAAGTTTTACAGTGTTCGTAACGAATAGGTCATCCCCGACAAGTTGAACTTTAGAGCCGAGTTTTTCTGTTAACTCTTTATGCCCGTCCCAGTCGTTTTCATCTAACCCGTCTTCAATTGAAATGATCGGATACTTATCGCATAACTGAACGTACCAATCCACAAGTTCTGAAGCTGTGAATGATTTACCTTCACCTTTTAATTCGTAAGTTTTTGTTTCTGCATTGTAAAACTCACTCGATGCAACGTCCATCGCAAGTACGATATCTTCACCTGGAGTAAATCCTGCACCTTTAATTGCAGTGATTAACGTTTCAAGTGCTTCTTCGTTTGAGTCTAAGTTCGGTGCAAATCCACCTTCGTCACCAACTGCTGTTTGAAGACCTTTATCTTGTAACACTTTCTTTAACTCGTGGAATACTTCCGTACCCATTTGTAAAGCTTTTTTAAATGTTTTCGCACCAACTGGCATGATCATAAACTCTTGAATGTCGACGTTGTTGTCTGCATGCTCTCCGCCGTTGATGATGTTCATCATCGGTACCGGAAGTTCTGTTGCGTTAAATCCACCTAGATATTTGTATAGTGGTTGGCCTAAGTAGTTTGCTGCTGCATGTGCAGTTGCCATTGACACACCTAATATTGCGTTCGCACCGAGTTTTGCTTTATTTTTTGTACCATCTAATGCGATGAGGACTTTATCTAATGATACTTGCTCAAGTACTGAAAATTCGCCTTCGATAATTTCTGGAGCGATAATATCATTTACGTTTTCTACTGCTTGTTGTACACCTTTACCTAAATAACGGTCATCACCGTCGCGTAATTCAACTGCTTCATGTTCACCTGTTGATGCACCAGACGGAACGATTGCACGTCCAAATGCACCACTTTCCGTTAATACTTCAACTTCAACTGTTGGATTACCTCTTGAATCTAATACTTCACGCGCATAAATATCAATAATTTTAGGCATGGTTAATCTCCTTTTATTTTATAATTATTTATTGTAATAAAGTTTTACCCGTCATTTCTTTTGGTTGGTCTATACCTAATAAATCTAACACTGTCGGTGCTAAATCTGCAAGTCGACCACTCGTTACATTTACACCTTTTTTAGTAACGATGACCGGAACGTCGTTTGTCGTATGTGCGGTCATCGGTTCCCCGTTTAGTTGTACGACTTCGTCAGCGTTACCGTGGTCTGCAGTAATGACTGCAACACCACCTTGAGAGATAATCTCATCGACAATTTCACCAAGACATTCGTCAACTGTTTCCACTGCTTTAATTGTCGGTTCTAACATTCCGCTATGTCCGACCATATCTGGATTTGCGAAGTTTAAAATCATCATGTCTAAGTTGCCTTTTTTAAGACGATTAATCGCTTTGTCCTTTACTTCGTACGCACTCATCTCAGGTTTTAAGTCATACGTTGCGACTTTTGGCGAGTTCACGAGAATGCGTTCTTCGTTATTAAATTCTTCGTGACGGCCACCTGACATAAAGTACGTGACGTGTGGATACTTTTCAGTTTCTGCAATACGTAACTGACTCATTCCGGCATTTGAAACGACTTCACCGATCGTATTTACTAAATCTTCTTTTTCAAACACGATACTCGCGTCGATGCTATCATCATATTTCGTAAACGTCGTAAATTTTACGTTTTCAAATGGTTCGATTAAAAACTCATCAAAACCTTTTTCCGCAAACACTTTAGATAATTGAACCGCACGGTCTGGTCTAAAGTTATAAAAGATCATCGAATCGTTATCTTTTAAAAATCTTTCTTTTTGTCCGACGATAAACGGCGAAACAAACTCGTCGTATATCTCAGCCTCATACGCACGTTCTACACCGGTACGTGCCGTTTTAAATAAAGGCCCTGCACCGTAGTGAATCGCGTCGTGTGTCTTTTTTGTACGCTCATAACGACGGTCTCTATCCATCGCATAATATCTTCCAGAAATCGTCTTAAATTCACCAAGACCGATCGCTTCAAACTGTCTTTCTGCTTCATCGATATAAGTGAGTGCAGATTGCTGATCGACGTCACGGCCATCTAAAAATCCGTGTACGTAAACGCGCTTCACGCCTTTTTCTTTTGCGAGTTTTATAATTTCAAACATATGATTGTAATGAGAATGCACACCACCGTCAGACAATAGTCCCATAATATGGAGCGTACTGTCATTTGTTAACGCGTGGTCAATCGCTTCGTTTAGCGCTTTGTTTTTATAAAACTCTTTTGATTCTATCGATTTATTAATACGCGTTAAACTTTGGTATACGATACGGCCTGCGCCGATATTTAAGTGTCCGACTTCGGAATTCCCCATTTGACCTGCTGGAAGTCCGACGTCTTCGCCACATGCGACTAATCGGTTATTTGGATACTCACTCATGTAACGGTCAAAGTTTGGTTTATGCGCTTGTTTTACAGCGTTACCGAACGTTTCTTTTCGGCAACCGAATCCATCTAAAATAATTAAACCGACTGGTTTATGCATTGTGTGCACCTTCTAAAAGCGCGACAAAACTTTCAACTTCAAGTGACGCTCCACCGACGAGTGCACCGTCAATATGTGGTTCACTCATATATTCTTTAATGTTTTCGGGTTTTACTGATCCACCATACTGGATACGTACTGCTTCACTAATTTCTGTATTAAATGTTTTTCCAATCGTTTCACGAACGAGTTGACACATTTTGTTTGCGTCTTCACTCGTCGCACTTTTACCTGTACCAATCGCCCAAATCGGCTCATACGCAACGACAATTTTTTTAGCGTCTTCAGCATCTACATCTTTAAAAGCTTTTTCAATTTGTGTCGTAATCTTCTCGATATATGTCTCATTTTCGCGCTCTTCTAACGTTTCACCACAACATACAATCGGTACGACGTCTTTTTCTAACGCTTTTAACACTTTTTTATTCACAGATACATCTGTCTCATTAAACATTTCACGGCGTTCAGAGTGACCAATAATGACGTAGTCTACACCTAAGTCACTTAAACTATCAATCGATACTTCCCCAGTAAACGCCCCTTGTGCTTCAAAGTGTCCGTTCTCTGCACCGATTCCGACTTTGTCGTTCGTAGTTTGAACGAGTCTATCTAGATGAATAAACGGTGCACAAATCGCAGCATCGACTCCGCTTGGTAAATCTTTCGTTAATAATTCTTTTAAAAATGCTTCTGCTTCACTAACTGTTTTGTGCATCTTCCAATTTCCTGCAATAAATGGTGTACGCATAACTATCTCCTTACTTATCATTTAATGCTTTAATTCCTGGTAATTCTTTACCTTCTAAAAATTCGAGTGACGCTCCGCCACCTGTAGAAATGTGTGAGAAGTCTTCTTCAAAGCCGAGCTGTTCAGCTGCTGTTGCAGAGTCTCCACCACCGATAATCGTAATTGCGTCTTCTAGCTTCGCAAGTGATTCACATACTTTAATCGTACCTTGTGCGAAATTAGACATTTCAAACACACCCATCGGTCCGTTCCATACGACTGTTTTCGCGTCCTTTAGAACTTCTTCAAACAATTCTACTGTTTTTGGACCAACGTCTAATGCCATTTCATCTGCTTCAATCTCTGAAGCGTCTCTTACAGCGTGCTCACTGTCGTTACTAAATTCTTTAGCTGCAACGACGTCAACCGGTAATACGAGCTTATCTTTCCCTTTTTCAAGAAGAGATTTTGCGAGAACGAGTTTATCTTCTTCAACGAGTGACTTTCCAGTGTCATAGCCTTGAGCACGTAAAAACGTGTTCGCCATTCCGCCACCGATTAGAATTTTATCTGCTTTTTCAAGTAAGCTTTCGATTACCGTTATTTTATCTGACACTTTTGCGCCACCTAAAATCGCAACGAGTGGACGTTTTGGATTTAATACCGCTTCACCTAAGAAGTCGATTTCTTTTTCGATTAAAAATCCTGACACAGCAGGTAAATGTTCAGAAATCCCAACGTTTGATGCGTGAGATCTATGTGCTGTTCCGAATGCGTCGTTAACAAACACATCCCCGAGTGACGCCCAATATTTACCGAGCTCTGGATCGTTTTTACTTTCTTTTTTACCGTCTAAATCTTCAAAGCGCGTGTTCTCTACGAGTAATACGTCTCCTTCGTTTAAGTCTTCAATCGAAGATTCTAATTCTTCACCGCGCGTCGCGTTGACAAAGAATACGTCTTTATCTAACAGTTCGCTTAAACGTTTCGCAACTGGTAATAGCGATAACTCTTCTAAGTCTTCTTCTGTCTTTACACGTCCTAAATGTGAGAATAAGATGACTTTACCACCTGCGTCTATTATATATTGTATCGTCGGTAGTGCTGCTTTAATACGCTTGTCGTTCGTAATTTCACCGTCTTGTAACGGTACGTTAAAATCCGCACGTACGAGTACTGTCTTTCCTTTAAATTCTACATCCTTAATTGTCTGTTTCATTGAGATCCTCCAAATAAAAATATACACTCTCTTAATTATATCGTTATTTACATTTATTTTAAACGGTTAAGGGATGAATCACTGTTTCGCCCCTTCAACATATTCATGAATCGTAAAAAAGTCGATAATACCCTCTTGAACGATCTCATCTTCGTGCATAACAACTGGTACCCGGATTAAAAATCGTTCATGTAACGTGTCGTCTGACGTAATATCGACTTCACTCACTTCAACGTCTTTAAATGATTCTAACGCTATATTTAATTGGAGCTTCGCATCTTCACATAACTTACAATTCGGTGAAGTATATAATACGAGTTTCATCGGTTTGTGACCTTTCTTTTTATAATATTAAATAGTTCATACATCATTTCAGTTATGATGATTCCCATCGCAATTGATAATGCGATAAGTGCCGCTTGAAATCCTGAATCTAATGCAGCTAAATTATCATTTTCTACGACGGCACGTACGGATTCGTACGCTTTACCTCCAGGAACTAACGGTATAAGTCCGCACGTTACAAATACGATAAGTGGCGCTTGAAGTCGTTTCGTAAAAAATATCGCTGTACTCGTCATCGTAATTGCGGCAACGAAGTTTGAAATGAGTGGTTCAATCCCTATCGTCTGACTTAAAAAGTAATACATCACCCAACCGAGCGCCCCTGTTATTCCGCTCGCGGCGAGGTGACGCCTCGGTATGTTAAATATGATTCCGAAACTAAATGATGCAAAAAAACTTAAAATAAATTGTGCGAAAAACACCATACTCATTTCACCTCCTATAATATGAGAAACACCGTTCCAACACCGGCACCGATCGCAATCGCAGTGAGTCCCGCTTCAATGCCTTTCATCGTCCCTGCTAAAAAGTGTCCGCGTATTAATTCACGAAGTGCATTAGTAATTGGCACCCCAGGCACAAGAGGCATCACTGAAGCGATAATAATCGTATCGATGTTTACTCCGAAACTATAGCGCACGTAAACAAGCGCAAATAAGGCGATTAAAAACGCCGCTAGTATTTCTGTGAAAAACTTAATTTTTGTATAACGCTGAATCCATTCAGTGACGAATACACCTAAAGCACCTGCAAATAACGTTATCGGTAAGTCTTTAATCGATCCGTTAAACATAAATAAGAACATCGACGCAGCGACTCCACCAAATAATACGACCATCCATAATGGGAACGTTCTTGAAGCGCTAATATCATCTAGTGCGTTTTTAGCTTCTTGAATCGTCATCCCATTTGTAATTATTTGTCGTGATAATTCGTTTATATTGACGACTTTTTCTAAATTGTTGTTACGTGTTAAAATTCGGATTTGTTGAGATAATCCGTAGTCGTTCATCGACAATATAATTACAGTCGTTGCTACGAATACTTGAACGTTTTCAACTCCGTAATGTTTTGCGATACGCTCCATCGTGTCTTCGACTCGGTACGTCTCTGCACCATTTTCAAGTAACATTTTGCCTGCATTTAACGTCACAAAGAACACGTCACGCACGTACCTTAAACTGAGACTACTATCGGGGCGTTCGACTTCTTCTAATACGTCTAACATCGTGTCACCTCTTTTATATAAAAATAAAGCGTGATTCCACGCTTTATTGTAACTCTAGATTTTCTAAATACTTAGATTGTATGTCATAAAAACTTTCTGTATTTGGGATAAAGTACCATAACCCGTCTTCTAAAACGACATCTTCGCCTTCTAGTTGATACTTTTCAATATTGTTTTTCGCTCCGTAATAACGAAGTGCCATTAAACTAATTTCTCTAGAAGATAAATCTGTTTTGACGTTATCTCCTAACGTATCAAACACTGTGTTCATGTGAAGTAGACCGCTTGGACTTAACATTTTAGTTGCGAGTGACTCTAAGACGAGCTGTTGACGTTCTTGACGGCCATTATCCCCACCAGATCCTTCTTCGTATCTGCTTCGAATAAATTTAAGTGCCGTATCTCCGTCCATATGATACGTCTCACCTTCAACAAACTCGATACCTTTTACAGTAAACGTGCCGTTACTTTTTACTTTAACGCCTCCGACACTATCAATTAATAACTTGACGCTATCCATATTCATCGCGACGTAATGATCAACTGGTGCACCCATAAAGTTCTCAACCGTATCAACAGCCATATCTGGCCCACCGTACGCATACGCATGGTTGATTTTTTCAACCGTTCCGTAACCGACGATTTCTGTTCGAGTGTCTCTAGGGATACTGACCATCATCGTCGTCTTTTTCTTCGGATTAATTGAAAGTAGCATAATCGCGTCACTACGTTCTCCGCCCGCTAGACCGCGTTCACTGTCTGAATCCACTCCAAAAATGACGACTGAAATCGGATATCCAGACAAATGACTAACTGGACTATTTCGATACGATGATGTTTCACGATTTAAAGGTGCGTGTATATCATCGCTTAAACTAAATAACTTATATATAGAAAACACTGCAAATATTATCAGTAAAGCGAGTAAAACTAGTATAATTCGTTTAAAAGTTTTACGTTTTTTCTTAGGTTTTGATGGTTTTTTATCTTTAACTATAGGAGTCTCACGCTCTTCGTTTTTTAGACGATCGACTCTACTAAATTCTGACATAGTGTTGCCTCTTTCTATAAAAATCATCATTATTATAACATGATTTTTAACGCTCTTATACTAAAGTGGTGCTATCTTGCACCACCACCTCCGCCTCCGCCGGCGCCCATGCCACCTCCCATTCCAGTAGCTCCACCCAAACCACTGGATGCTTGAGAACTACTAAATCCACCGCTGGATAGTCCTTGGTTTATAGAGTTTGTCGTATTATTAAAGAGATAGAAGTAATTTGGGTAAAAATAATTCTCCTCAGATTTATTTAAATGATATTTTTTAAATCTTGATTCAATTTCATCTGTTACCCCAAGTAAATAAATATAAATGAGTTCTTCTGTTTGAATTTCATCATTTTTAACACGTTCTAACCATGTATTCTCATCTTCATTTTGTAAGTAATTACTATACTTAACGAAGTGTTCAATTAAATCATGTCCTTTAGGTGTTGGTACTATAATTTCAAAAGGTACAAATGCAGCTGAATCTTTCTCAACTTTAATATACCCATTTTCCTCTAAATATTCTTTTGAGTAATCTTCGAGGTAATCTGCAACTTTAGAAACGTCTGTTGCATTCTTTTTAAACCACTTTTCCAGGTTCTTTTTCGTAATTACTTTGTGATCATCCATCGCATTTAAAAACATCATCCATAATAATAACTCGTAATCTCCATTATATGTTTCGTTTTTAATTTGCTTTAGCGCTTCTTCAAAATATTTACCGTATTCCTCTTTCACAGTCTCATAATCTTTTACAATAATTGAGGTATTTCTTTTATTTAATTTTTTGGAGTCATCTTCAAATTCAATTTCAATACGATTATCTCGATGCCATTTTATTAAATATGCAGATATAAACTGCTCAAAATACGCATAGTCTAAATGATTAAGTAAGTATGCGTACCCTGCATAATCGTTCATTTTTGACGGTGGAATTTTTGTTGATGAATTTTTTAAGTCCTTTTTAATTGCATACCCTGATTTAATATGGCCACGTGATTTTTTCTTACGATTTGCGATCCATAATCCAGCAATCGTCCATAGCCCAACGATACTTCCAAATAGAATCGCTAATCCTGAGAAAATTTTACCTGTAAGACTCATCTTCGGTCCAAGAGTTTCATTACTATTTAAATAATCCTCACTATAGTTTGAATTATGTAATGCCATACTTCTTTCTTCTTCTAACGTTTTGTCTTTATTTACATTTGTATTAAATAATTTCGAATCAAATTGTAAAAGTACCGTTGCATAGTTACTACCATCCATAGCTTCACTAGATTTCCAAACAATATTTCCATCTTTTAAATGCATATTTCCAACAATACCAAATCCATAAAATCGAACATTATCTTTAGTAAAAGGTTCGTATGATGAGATAGTCATCGTCATTTCATCAGTCGGTAGTTCTGTAAATGTATTGAAATCCCAGTAAATGGACTGGCCATCTTTTAAATTTTTTACCATGTTAGTTAATGTATAGTGAACGGTATAATTCTTATCTCCATACTCTCCAATTCCCCATACTAAATCAAAGCCATCATCAGTATTTAAAATACTATATTTACCGGCTTTTTCCTCACGATTCCAGTCAGAATCCCATTCTTTTACTTCTTTAAATCCGTCTACAGAAAAGTGGGTTAATTTAGCTCCTTGCATATCGTCTTCATTAAACACGATATAATTTTCTGTACCTTCATCCATATTTTGTTTTCGCTCTTCAGTTACTTCGACTGAACCATCTTTTTTAATATCAATATGAATGTTAATATTATCAATTTCATTTGCATGTGCTTTAAAACTTATAGTTAAACTAAGTAAAACACTTAATAAAAATACGATATACTTCTTCATCACATTCCTCTTTCTAAAAAATTATTATTTATTTCTTTTGTCTTACTTATAATTGTAACAAAACTAATATACACAAAAAAGAAGGCGTTTCGCCTTCTTTATCGATTGTTTCGGTCATAATATCTGTGACTTTCTTTAGTTTCACGGTCATAAATGACGGACTGAATATTACCGAATTCATTCGGTGAACTAATTTTTCTAATCGGCGAATCGAGTTCATCAATATTACCCAGCAATTCAAATTGTGCAAAATCTTCGTAATAAATTTGATCGTTAGATTTAAATAATCTCCCTTGGTTGATGGCTGACTTTAATGTCATATCGTTATTAAAGTACTGAATGATAATTTGTGATATGACCGTCGGTATCATATTTCCACCTGGTGTACCGATACCGATATAGCCATCGTCATTCACAATAATTGTTGGACTCGTATATGATCTTGGTGTTTTGTTTGGTTCACCGAAGTTTGGACTCATCGGATCTTTTGAAAAATTGTCTAAAGAGTTATTTAAGTAAAATCCTAAACTACTATATTTACCTGATCCAAAATATCTATTTAACGTATTCGTTGCACTAATCATACGTCCTTCTTTGTCGACGACGACAAAGTGTGTGGTGTTGTTATTAATATTTTCTTCATACTCGACGTTCTCGATATCGTTTAATTGATTCAGTTCATTTTCAATATAATATCTGTCTAAATATTGCTTTCTGTCACCGTCCATATCGCTCACGATATCTCGGTTGATCATCATTATATCTCTCGCGTTACTTACAGATTGTATGAAGTTATAAGACACACCATCTTGTTCACGTAGTATTTCATCGATTGCTAACGCTTGTAACGTAAACACTCCACCGAGCGGGCTACTCGGCGTGTATACTGTAGATCCTTGGTAGTCCATACTTAATACGTCGCCTTTAGTCGCAGTATAATTCGTGAAGTCTTCGACATTAAAACGTTCAAACTCATCAGCCATACTCTCACCAAGCATTTCGTAAAATGCATCAGCGCCATATGCTTGGATGTATTGTAAAGTGTCTGCAAGTTCCGGTTGAGTGATCTTTTCGCCGCTAGCTACTGGCTCACCGTCTTTATAAAACGGACTGTCTAAGTCATTATATTCTTTATACAACGCGAGGTTTTGTGCAAATCTTGCATCGACTGTAATTCCGTCTTCAGCTAAAGGTATGACATAATCTAAAATTTCTTCCATTTCCATACTGCCGTACTCTTTTTGTAAGTAGTCCATTCCTCTAACGAGTCCAGGAATTCCGATTAAATCACCTTGCTCATATACGCTTGATGATATACTCTGATATTTGATTTCATCGGGTGCTTCCATTTGACCATCGTAATATAATAACGCTCCACCGCCGCCAAGTCCTGAAGCATACGGCTCGACAATAGCTAACGCAAACGCAACACCTATCGCAGCATCTGCAGCGTTCCCACCGTCTGCGATTATTTTTTGACCGACTTCGCTTGCTCGGTAGTCACTTGACGTTACGGAGTATGATTCATTCTTTTCATTTTTAAAACTGTCCTTTTCTAAAGAAATCATATCTCGATTATTTTTCACCATATATATTGCGACTGATGTCAGTAACAATAATATTAATGCAATTAAAGGAAAATATTTTTTCATTATAATAACCGCCACTTATTTAGTATAGTATTCGATAATTTTTCGTTCAGATTCACTTAACTGTTCATCATTTTGCTTAACAAACATCGCAATATACATTGAACAGACAACGACGATAAGTAAAATCCAAATGAGTACCTTTTTACTGTTCAAAATAAAACTCCCCATCCTTATATGAAGTGTGTGTCGGCATTTGTTGGAACAATGTTTTTTGCTCAAAGAAATTTAAATTGTTTTTAGTTAATGTGCCATGTTTATATTGTACAGGTGTGACTTTAAATTGATCGTTCTCTATATCATGTTGAACGACGATACTCTTTTTATAGTTTGAAATATAATCGTTTGACACTAAGTTTCCTAAACTATAAAAAATAACTGTGTCGTTATATTTCTCAATTTCTTGAACGACGCTATTATTACCGATAATAATATCGACGCCTGCGTCAGATAACGCGTGTGCGAGTTCTCTTTGTCTTGTAGTCACTTCACGTTCGTTCGGTATCCCCCAAGTAACACTCACTATAATTAAATCACTATCATTATCTAGCTGCTGAATTTTCGGTAAAAAGAAACTCGGTTCTAATTCATGGTTAATTTGTGGTATTTCACTCGATATGAATTTTGAGTTTTTATCTACAAACGATAAAAATGATATTTTCTTTTCTCCAACATTATGTTCAATGACGTCTTCAAGACTTGGATTTTCTAATGATAGTCCGATATTTCTTTCGACATCAACGAGGTCAACGTACGGTACATTTTTGTTAAAAAATGTTAAATCCGTAAAGTAATTGTCTTGTATCTCATTAATTTGCTCATTCTTATTATTTACTCGTTTGTCTAACACGACATTTGTAAATGATAATTCATTTTCTAATAAGGGCCCCTGTAAACTTGTTAGAAAGTGCTCGGACTCAAATATGTCGTTATATTCTTGTAAATATAAATTCCCCGTGTAGAAAATAGTCGGACTGTTTTCTGTTTCAAAACTCTCTACTTCGATCGGTGTATATGTTCTATTCACAAAATATATACTTATAACGCTAATGACTAGCATTACTAGTACAATCATTAAGTTAGAACGTTTATTATGTTTGATATATTTTAATATTTTTTCTTGAAGTGTTAGTTTTTTCATTATTAAATCACCTAACTATAGTAATACAACGTAGTTATACACATTTAAGAGAGCATACGTTAAAAATGTAACGAATAGCGATGATGATAACGTAATGACTACACCTTGTCTTTGGATTGTATTTGCGATAATACCAGGGATGACCATACCTATCCCTGTAATTTCAATCATGTCATATGGTATCGGTGCATACGGGAACGACGCATCAAATATAAATTTTAAGACCATCGCTGTTAAGATCATCGCTGAGAATTTTCTTCTACCATACAAAATAATGATCTTGCTGAGTACTTTGTCGACAATGATATATGTCAAACAACTAATAATAAGAATCGAAAATAACATGACTGGCTGGTCAAATATTAGTGCGAGGTATCCTGGAACGACTAGCCCTGCTGGACTTATACCAAACCGTTCAGCAAACAGTAAACTTAATAGTACCCCTGTAAACAGTGAAAAATAAAGTTCTGTACCAATCATTCTTTTAAATCCTCCATATACTGAATAATTGTTTTGCCTGGACCATGAATGTTACCGACACAAAATAGTAGGATGTTTCTTGATATGTTTAATATCTCGTTTAATACGTCCTCATTGCTTTTACCTTCTAAGTTAACATATGTTTCATTTCTATGTTTCATAAAATCGGTTACCATCTGTGTGGATTTTCCTGTACAAATGAGTGCATCAAACTGTACATTCGGTAAAAAGTCTTCAACGAATTGTCTCGTCCGGTCCACTCTGTCCGATCTGCAATTCAGTAATAACACTTTCGACTCATACTCATATCCGGATGCTTCAATTTTCTTTAATATTGCTTTAGAAGATGTCGGCTCATTCGCTGCGAATGCATTTACAAATATATTATTCGTACCATTTGACACGTAAGACACAATATCAACTGCTCCAGAGTCTGGGGGTGCTTTTAACATCCCTCTATAAGCGATATCGTCATCAATTCCGATTACTCTAGAAATACCAAGTGCAATCGCAACGTTTTCAGCGAATATTAAATACGGAAACTCCTTTAAATATTCCTCAGATACTTCTGACGGATCAGTAATAATCACTTCAGTATTTCTTTTCGCTGCTTCTTTTTTAAACAGTTCTTCATAATGACCCTTCAGCACGACTAAGTGACCGTTATTCGGTATCGTTGCGACAAATGACTCTGCGACCTCATCTAACGTTGGACCTAATACGTCCATATGATCTTCCATAACGTTCACAATCGCACCGACATTGGCTTTTAACAAGTCTTGTTGAAATACTTTCTGATAATCTGGATTCACTGCCATACACTCATTCACAATCGCTTTTGCACCAGACTTCACAGTTTTACTAATAATCTCTCTTTGTTCCCCTATATTCGCACCTTGCGGTTTACGTACAATCGGAACCTCTTCATTTTGATACCAATATAACAACCGTGCATCTGTACCTGTCGTTTTACCAACGACCTTATATCCTGCTTCTCTTAAAATACTATATGTCAAACGCGTTATCGTAGACTTCCCTCTCACACCGTTAATATTAATTCTAAGAGGTACTCTTTTTAAACGTCTATTATGTATATATTTATCTAACATACCGAGTACTAAAAAAATAATAGTTAACCCAATAATTAAATACAAAAAAATCACCTCTAGCTGTTATCCCCTAATTCTAGCAATCAAAGGTAAAGATAACGTAAATCTTATGTAAAGTTCGAAGAACATTACATAAAACAGCTAAAAGTGATCCACACAGTAATATTCAATTTAAAAAACGCCCCCGAAGGGAATCGAACCCCCAGTATGAGAACCGGAATCTCATGTGTTATCCATTACACCACGAGGGCAACAATTGTATTATAACATAGACAAGTATATCTTTTGACCTTGTTTGACTAATATGTTTTAATAAAATTACGATATGTATATACAGGGGGATTTTTTATGAACTTAATACCTACAGTAATTGAATCAACAAACCGCGGTGAACGTGCGTATGATATTTACTCTCGTTTATTAAAGGATAGAATTATTATGATCGGTAGTGCGATTGATGATAATGTCGCGAACTCTGTTGTGAGTCAGTTACTATTCTTACAAGCACAAGATGCTGAGAAGGATATTTACTTATATATTAACTCACCAGGTGGTAGCGTAACTGCTGGTATGGCTATTTACGATACGATTCAACATATTAAACCAGACGTACAAACGATTTGTATGGGTATGGCAGCATCTATGGGTTCTTTCTTACTTGCTGCTGGAACTAAAGGTAAACGTTTTGCGTTACCAAATGCTGAAGTGATGATTCACCAACCATTAGGTGGTGCTCAAGGTCAAGCGACTGAAATTGAAATTGCTGCACGTCATATTTTAAACACACGTGAAAAGCTAAATAAGATTTTAGCTGAGCGTACTGGTCAACCTCTTGAACAAATTGAAAAAGACACAGATCGTGACAACTACTTAACAGCTGAAGAAGCTAAAGAGTATGGTTTAATCGATGATGTGTTACAACCAGAAAAAGTTAAATAAGTATAAGGTAAAAGGGATTCAACTTTCGTTGAATCCCTTCTTTTATTTTATTTTGTTTGTAATTATTATTAGATGACTTTACTCGGCGTGTTTATTTAACACTTTTCTTTTGATTTTGTTAGATATATTGATTTATCTAACATATTTTTAGATTCTAGTCTCATTTTTGTAAATAACACGTAGAAATCATCGCATTATCCCCTACAACTTCACATCTTGCCCGCTTCTCAGCTTATCTGCAATCTCATCGATTTTTCGCAGTCTGTGGTTGACGCCGGATTTTGATATCGGTCCTGTTGAGATGCTTTCTCCGAGTTCTTTTAAACTCATATCATGGTTGTCTCTTCTTAAGTACGCAATTTCTCGTAATCGGTCTGGTAGTTTTTCTAACCCGATTTCTTGATCGATGTATTTGATGTTTTCTACTTGGCGCATCGCTGCGCTTATTGTTTTGTTTAAGTTTGCTGTTTCACAGTTGACGAGTCGGTTGACGGAGTTTCTCATGTCTCTTAGTATTCTAACGTCTTCAAATTTTAGCATCGCTTGATGTCCGCCGACGAGTCCTAAGAAGTCTGAGATTTTCTCCGCTTCTTTTAAGTACGTAATGTACCCACGTTTTCTATCGATGACTTTTGCGTTAAGTTCGTATTCGTTCATTAGTTTCATGAGTGAGTAGGCATGTTCTTCATAGAGTGACGCGATTTCTAAATGATAGGATGATGTTTCTGGGTTGTTGACTGATCCTGCTGCTAAAAATGCGCCTCTTAAATAGCTTCTTACACATTCATCATCTGTGAGTGACGACAGTTCGACGTCATGTATAATTTCTCCGTCACGCATGACATTTAGGTCACTTAATATTTCTTTCGTATTTTCTTTTACCCTACATATATAGACGTTATTTTTCTTTAACTGCATTTTTCTTCGAACGGCTAATTCTGGTTCGATTTTATATAGCTCTTTAATGAGTCTAAATATACGTCTTGCGATTGCTGCATTTTCTGTTTGGATGTTGATGATCCATTTACCTTCTGATATTGCGATCGATCCGTTCATTTTTATAATTGCCGACAATTCTTCTTTACTACATTTTTCGTCCGCTTCTATTCGACACAGCTCACCTTTCATTTCTGAGGCAAACGACATATTGACTCACCTCTCTTTCAATATTCTATCGTTTCAAATAGTTCGAGTACAAGTTCATATATATTTTTAGCTAGTTGTATCGAGTCGTGTCTTAATATACCATCCTCTGTTTTTTGAACGATATTATCATATATATATACATTGATTCCTCGTTTTTCTAAATCCTCTTTATTGACAAATACTGCACACACGTCTTCTTTTTTATATCGCTGTGAGACGAGTTGCTTTGTATCTTCGTCACTTGCTAATACGTGTGTGATGACGTCTTTTCCAATATGTTTATGAATCGCATCGACACAGTCCCCTGCTGTCATCGATTTTGTTTCTCCCGGTTGTTCTACGAGATTACTAATATAAATCTGATTTGCATGGGATTCTTGTAGCGATTTTTTTATACTCGTCGGTAAGACGTTTGGGATAATACTCGTATATAAACTTCCCGGACCATATATAATAAAGTCCGCGTTTTGAATCGCTTCGATTGCCGTATTCGAACCTTCGATTCCCGATGGGCTTAAATATATATGATCGATTTTCTTTTTAACTTTCGGAATATAACTTTCTCCCTCGTATTTTGTCCCGTCTGTCATTATCGCAACGAGTTTTGGGGAGCGATTTGTACTTGGAATCACTTTACCTTTGACGTTTAATATCTCGGATAGCTTTTCAACCGCGACTGAAAAATCTCCTTGCATATCATACATCGCAGCGAGCATTAAATTCCCGAGACTATGTCCGCTGATTTTTTCACGGTTAAAGCGATATGTAAATAAATCTTTAATTAATGCTTCAGATTCACTTAGTGCAGCGAGGACGTTTCTAACATCTCCTGGTGCTGGCATATCTATTTCAGAACGTATTTTTCCTGTAGATCCACCGTCATCTGCGACTGTAACGATTGCAGATATATCGATTGGATAATTTTTTAACCCACGCGCAAGTACACTTAATCCCGTTCCACCACCGATTAAAACGACGTTGATTGTATTAGTCTTCATGGCGGTGCCTATGTGTTTCTTTGTGGATTGTATTGATTTTATACATATGTTTAGTTTTTAAATCATTAGAAATACGTTCTGCGATCGCAACTGAACGGTGCTGTCCACCTGTACAACCAATTGCGATATTTAATTGAGATTTTCCTTCTTTTACGTATAACGGGAGTGAAAAATTAATAAGGTCGATGAACTTCTCATAAAATATTTCTGTATCTTTAAACTTCATAACGTAATCATAGACGTCTTGGTCGAGTCCCGTTTTCGGACGAAGTGACTCGATATAATACGGATTTGGTAAAAATCTAACATCATACATAATGTCCGCATCTTGAGGGATCTCATGTTTAAACCCAAAACTCATCACGTTAATAGTAAACTTTTCATCGCGGTCATATTTTAAGTAGTCGTAAATCTTTTCTTTTAATTCTTTTGCAGATGTTTCTGTCGTATCGATAATAATTGTCGACGCTTTTTTCACGTCTTCTAGTAAACTACGCTCATTTTTAATTGCTTCAGATAATGACACATTATCATTTAACGGATGACTTCTTCTCGTCTCTTTGTATCTACTAATTAATTTATTATCTGTCGCATCTAAAAAGACGATTTGTGTGCGAATCCCTTTTACTGAAATAAGATCGTTGATTGCTGGAATAAACTGACTAAAAAACATACGATCTCTTAAGTCGATACTTAGCGCAACGTCATGCATATCTTCGTTTGTCGACTGCATCATTTCTACAATTTTTGGTAATAACGGTACGGGTAAATTATCGATCGCAAAATAGCCCATGTCTTCAAGAGACTCTAATGCAATAGATTTACCTGCACCACTCATCCCAGTTAATATAATTAGGTTTTTCACTCGGATTCCTCCCATCTACGTTTAAAAAGATGGAACGAGCGTCCCATCTTTTAAATTCTATTCTGTAAATGTTTCGATATATTCGCTTGCATTTTGTGCCGCGATACTGCCGTCTCCAGTTGCAGTGACAATTTGACGTAACGTTTTTTCACGTACGTCTCCTGCTGCGAAGATTCCTGGAATACTCGTTTCCATTTCTTCGTTCGAAGTGACATATCCTGTTTCTTCGTCTAAAATACCGAGGTCCTTAAACGGTTCAGTTAACGGGAGCAGTCCGATGTAAATAAATACACCATCCGCTTCATAGTCGTACGTTTCGCCTGTATTTTTGTCGAGTAGCGTCACTGATTGTACGACGCCGTCTCCATTAATAGACTGAATTTCAGTGTCCCAAATGAACTCCATTTTGTCGTTATTAAATGCACGGTCTTGAATAATTTTTTGTGCACGTAACGTATCACGACGGTGAACGACGGTTACTTTACTTGCGTATTTCGTTAAGAAAATACCTTCTTCTACTGCTGAGTCTCCACCACCGATAACGACTAAATGACGCTCTTTAAAGAACGCACCGTCACATACCGCACAGTAACTGACACCTTTACCTGCTAACGCTTCTTCACCAGGTACACCGATTTTTTTATGTTCTGTACCTGTTGCGATAATCACTGCTTTTGCTTTGATCGTCTCACTACCGAGGTCGATCAATTTATAATTACCGTCTAATGTAACTGATTTAACATCACCATATTTATATTCTGCACCAAACTTCGTTGAGTGCTCAAACATTTTTGATGATAATTCAGGGCCTGTTATTAAAGAAAATCCTGGGAAGTTTTCAACGTCTTCAGTACTTGCTACTTGCCCACCAGGCATACCTCGTTCGATCATTACTGTTTTTAACTCTGCGCGTGACGCGTATACTGCAGCAGTCATCCCAGCAGGACCTGCCCCTAAAATCGCGACATCATACTCTTTTACTTCTGACATAATGACTCTCCTTTACTCGTAACATACTTTTCATATTATATCTAAAATGAGCCGGGTGTGTCACTCATTCTGCTTAATATCTTCAATTGCTTTTTTTAATTTATGCGGATAAACCTGATACTTTTCTGACAATGTTTCTACTGTAATACCGTCGTTATAATACACATATAAAAAAGCTAACGCATATGTTTTCCCAGATTCTTTTAACTCGCTAATGTCGATATGTGTAATCGCGTCAATCCAGCCGAGTAAAATGTCATCTCTATCGAGATAATCAATCGATAACACTTCAAGTCCTTCATGTAATATATCAAACTTTTTAAACTTAAAATTGTTAAATATATACGCCGTGTACATCTTTTCAAAGTTTCCAAACCGTTCAATTAAATCCCATACGGGTGACCCTAATATGACATCTTCAGGTCGAATAATACTCGTACGGAATAAACCGAGTATGCGCTTATGTGGATCATCACTTTGTAAATACTCATCGATGATTTTATTTAACGTTTCAGCCGCTTGTTCTTTTTGCCACGGACTGTGAATTTCATCGAGTGGGTGATAGAGCTGCATCTCTTTCCAAAACATTTCTGCTTCTTCAACTTCGCCAATTTTGTACGCAGCTTGACTGAGTGCGTGTAATAACTGGAAATTGACCATATACTTCTTTTTATATAATGGATAAAGTAATTGATACGCTTCTTTATGCTTTTTCAAAAAGTTTAAAACGAGCCCGACTTTTAAACGGTCGTCTTCGTCGAGTGGTTCGACGACTTCTAAATGACGTAAAAACTTTACATATAAGTCGTGACGATTCGTATAAAAATAAAGCAACGTTAAATGACTTAACGCATGCATATCTGTTTGGTCTTCTTTTAATAGCTCTGTTAATATCGCTTCTGCTTCTTCGAATCGATTTAAAAAGAGTAACGCCATCCCACGTAAATTTCTAAGTTCTCTTTTATTTGATAAGTCAAAGTCAATATCATCTAAATAATCGAGTGATGTTTCAATTTGACCACTCATAAAGTACGACTGGAATATATATTGACCGACGAATTCTTTCGCTTCCTTTAGAAGTTCATCGTAACTATAGTCTTCAACGGTAAACATTTCCATTAAATCGTCGTAATAATCATCATCCTTATGCAGTTCCGCATACAATATACCAAATAACAGTCCTTTATTTGCATCTTCGATTAACACATTCATCTCAGATAATTCATAGTAATATGTCGTATCAAAATTTGACGCTGCAAACTCTGTCATTATAAACTGCTCTGCTCTATCGTATTCACCGAGTAACGTGAGTATATACGCATACTCCGTCATATATTCGCGTTCTTTACTTTCATTTAACGCTCGCTCCATAAGATTTAAAGCATCACGATATGATCCGTGATGCTTTTTCTTCATCGCTTGACGGTAGTATACCCTCCCGTCGTTACGAAGCGAGATAATTTTACTTTTCAATATCGCTTCTCTCCTTTATAACTAACGGATTACCGTACGCGATACTATTATCTGGAATATCTTTAGAGACGACACTTCCAGCACCGACTAATACGTTGTCACCAATCGTCACACCAGGTAACACCGTAACGTTCGCGCCGATCATCGTATTTTTACCGATTGTAATAGAACCGATACGGTACTCATCGACTAAATATTCGTGTGTAAGTAAGGTCGCGTTATAACCGATAATCGAGTTCTCACCAACTGTAATATTTTCAGGATAAAATAAGTCCGGCATCGCTTTATATGCAAAACTTACTTTGTCACCGAGTTTCATATTGAGTCCAGTTTTATACAGTGTATGTTTCATTCTCGTGGATGGGGAATACCTTCCCGCTTCAACAATGATGAAGTTTTTAACGACTCTAAAAAACGAAATCGTACGGTACATTCGCCAAAGCGGATTTTCTTTTTTTGAAGGAAAACGTTCGAGCTTACGCATAATTATTTCCTCTTTTTCTTTTTCGTGTTTTGTTTAACTGTCGCACGCTGTTTTTTGTTAAACGTGTTAAAGTTTCCGTGTACGTTACCATATACCGGTAAGTCGTACTTTTTATTTCTATATATCCATACAATAATCGCTAAGATGATAAGCGAGAGACTCATCACTTGTGCTGTACGGAGAAGGTCTAGAATCATTAAACTATCTGTACGCATTCCTTCGATAAAGAAGCGCCCGATAGAATAGTAAATTAAATAGAGTAAAAACGTCTGACCAATTTTTAATTTCGGACGTAAACGCATCAGTATAAAAATACCGACGACGTTCCAAATCGATTCATATAAAAAGGTCGGGTGATAATACACACCGTCGATATACATTTGGTTAATGATAAATTCAGGTAGACGTAGCGTCTCTAAAAACGCTCGAGAGACCGGACCACCGTGTGCTTCTTGGTTAATAAAGTTTCCCCAACGTCCGATCGCTTGGCCGAGTAGTACGCTCGGCATTAACATATCCCCAAACTGGAAGAAACTATAATTGTTTTTACGCGTGTAGTAATATCCTGCAAGGACCCCACCGATGAGTCCACCGTGGATCGCCATTCCACCTTCCCACACTTTTATAATATCGAGCGGGTGGAGTAAATAATAATCTAAGTTGAATAACACAAAGTAAAGTCTCGCACCTACGAGTGAGAAGACGATGATATATACCATCATCTCCGTGAGTGTTTCGTCACTAAATCCTTTTTTAACCATTTCATGATTTGCTAAAAAGTATGCACAAATCATTCCTGTAAATATTAAAATCCCGTACCAGTAAATATCGAACCCACCGATACTTACTGCGACGCGGTCAATCGCATATATCATTATTTACCTCCATTATCTTTACTTCTAATATGCGCAATTAAGCGCTCGTTAAATTCTCTCGCTGCACTGACTCCCATATTTTGAAGTCTAAAGTCCATCGCTGCCACTTCAATAATATTCGATACGTTTCGCCCTGGTCGTACAGGGATTAACTTACTCGGTATTTCAGAATTTAATATATTTTTTGTTCGTTTATCTAATCCGAGGCGGTCGTATTCTTTATCTTCTTGCCAAAACTCTAAATGAACGTTTAACATAATACGCTTTTCACTTAGCACAACACTTGCACCGAATAATGTCATCACGTTTATAATGCCAAGCCCTCTAATTTCAAGTAAATTTTCGATGAGCTCTGGAGATTTACCGATGAGAACGTTTTTACCGATTTCTTTGATTTCGACGTTATCGTCTGCGACGAGACGATGTCCATTTTTAACGAGCTCTAACGCAATTTCACTTTTACCGATACCACTTTCACCAGTAATTAATACGCCGATTCCGTAGACATCTAATAGTACGCCGTGAACGTTCGTCTCAGGTGCGAGAGAAATCTCTAAATAATCGGTTAAGTAAAACATTAAATTCGTAATCGTATTCGACGTTTTTAAAAGTGGAATATTTGCATTCTCACACGCTTCTATAATTTCTTTTGGTGGTATTAAATCGTCTGTAAATATAAAACACGGCGTCTCATTTGTACATAGTAGTTGTGCACGAGTTGCGCGTTCTTCATCCGTTAATTTCGTATTAAAATACGTCGTTTCAGTCAGTCCGAATAACTGAACGCGTTCTTTTGAATAATGTGAAAAATAACCCGCAATCTCAAGACCTGGTCGTGAGACGTCGATACTTGTGATTGGTTTATGTATACCTGTTTTACCAGTGATAATTTCTAATTTGAATCGTTCGATGACGTTACTTACCGTTAACATAATATACCTCTCAAATTTGATACTTCCTATTATAGCAAAAAAGGACAAGTCTGATAGCTACTTGTCCTTTAAATACGTTTTATACTGTATGGAGTGTGACTGAACCTACTTTAGTGCTCGCTTCTATAACGAGACCTGATTCATCTGTGTCGTTAATGATCATAATTTCTTTTAATCCTAAATCGGATGGCTTCATATCTCGGATGTTTAACCCAGGCGGATAGTTAATATGTCCAAGCACTGTGTTTAAACGTCCTTCGACTTTACGACCTGACGGAATTTCTACGTTGATGCTTCCCATGTTCGTTTGAATTTTAGCATCGCGCGTATCTTCATTTAATGAAAGTGACACTGAGCCGTTCGCTTTAATGTCGATTTCTTCAACATCTAGTTCTTTCGTTGAAATCGTTCCAAGCATCGATACGAGTTCTAAATTCGTAAACGCACTTTCTTTTATTTCTAATGACCCACGTGACGTTCTAACGAACGCATGTTTTGCTGAAATATCGTCGACTTCGATATCACCATTTAAAATATCGATAGATAAATCTTTTAACAGTAAATCTTCAACGTCGACGCTGCCGTTTGAACTTGAGATGTGTAAGTAGTCGAGTGCACGTTCGTTAATTTCTAATACGACGTTTACTTTCGCACTACGAAGTGGTGACATAATTTCTAAGTTCCCGTTTTTTACTTCGCAGAAAATATCTTCAAAGTAATTGCGTTTTTTATCGAGTTTTCTATAGAACGGTGTCACTTCAAAACGTACCGCTGTGACGCCATCTGTCTTTTTAACTTCGACGTTACCATTCGTTACGTCTAACGTAACAGATGAAAAATCTTCTTCGATCGTTTCGATGAGTTTATTTTTAGACCCTTGCTGGAAAATCGCATCGATGTCTCCCGTTTTAGCTTTGTCGAATACGTCTTCTAACGTTTTTAAAATATCTGACGTACTCTTCGTTGCTTTTGCTTTACGGCGGACATCGTTAAACGTTTCTTTCGCGTTTTTTTGAATCGTATCTGGATCTAAAATTTTTCCAACTTCGTCTGTCATATTTTCAAAAAACTTATAAATACTGTTCTCTTCTTCTTTTTTATCGTTCGTGTGTTTCTTATCTTGATCGTCTTCGTTTAATGCATTCATAAGGTCGATTGCTTCTTTTGTCGTGATTAAACCATCTTCAAGCATTTTTAAAATTCGCGCTTTACTATCCATTATTTAACCTCCTGATGGTTACGATTGAGCCATTTTTTTAAGTGGTATCCTGTATGGCTTTCTTTCGTCTCCATTATATCTTCTATTGTACCATGCGCAACGACTTCTCCTCCACCGTCGCCACCTTCAGGGCCAAGATCGATGATATGATCTGCAACTTTTATAACGTCTAAATTATGTTCGATAATGACGACGGTGTCACCGTTATCTACGAGACGCTGAATGACTTTAATCAGTTTTCTAATATCTTCTGAGTGGAGTCCTGTCGTTGGCTCATCGAGTATATAGAGCGTCTTACCATTTGAACGTTTTTGAAGTTCACTCGCAAGTTTCACACGTTGTGCTTCTCCCCCGGATAACGTCGTTGCTGGTTGCCCGAGTTTTACGTAGCCGAGTCCAACATCTAATAGCGTCTCTAGCTTACGACTGATTTTCGGAATGTTCTCAAAGAATTTCGCTGCTTCTTCTACCGTCATTTCAAGGACATCTGAGATGTTTTTATTTTTATATTTCACTTCTAACGTCTCTCTGTTATAACGTTTACCGTGACATACTTCACACGGTACAAAGACGTCTGGTAAAAAGTGCATTTCAATTTTTAAAATACCGTCACCTTTACACGCTTCACAACGTCCACCTTTTACGTTAAAACTAAATCTCCCTTTTTTGTACCCACGAACTTTCGCTTCGTTCGTTTCAGCATAGACGTCACGAATGTCATCAAAGACACCTGTATACGTCGCCGGGTTACTTCTCGGTGTACGACCGATTGGAGATTGGTCGATGTCGATAATCTTATCTAAATACTCGGCACCTTCTATTTCTTTAAACTTTCCAGGTACGAGTTTAGATTTATATAGCTCTTTATGGAGTCCTTTATATAAAATTTCGTTGACTAAAGTACTCTTACCAGATCCTGAGACGCCTGTTACGACGTTTAAGATACCATGCGGGAAGTCTACATCGATATTTTTTAAGTTGTTTTCTACTGCGCCTTTTACTCTAAACTTTTTAGTCGTTTGTTTTCGATAATTTTCTGGTAACGGGATTTCTTTTTTACCACTTAAATATTGACCTGTAATTGAAGCGTCGTTATTCATGACTTCTTTTGGTGTTCCAGCTGCGACGATTTGTCCACCGTTTTCTCCAGCACCCGGTCCGATATCGATTAAATAATCACTCGCAATCATCGTATCTTCATCGTGCTCAACGACGATTAACGTATTCCCTAAATCGCGCATCTCTTTTAACGTTCGGATTAGCTTATCGTTATCACGTTGATGAAGACCAATTGAAGGCTCGTCTAGTATATAAAGCACTCCACTTAACATCGAACCGATTTGTGTCGCGAGTCGAATACGCTGTGCTTCCCCACCAGATAACGTGCCGCTCCGGCGGTTGAGCGTTAAATATCCAAGCCCAACATTTCTTAAAAAAGTGAGTCTGTCATTGATTTCTTTTAATATCGGCTGTGCGATTGCTTGATTCTTTTCACTTAAATGTAAATCATTAAAGAATTGAAGCGCATCGTTCACCGATTGATCTACCGCTTCACCGATATGGCGTTTCTTAATTTTAACTGAGCGCGCCTCAATATTTAAACGATATCCATGACACGTCGTACAGTCTGTTTCACGCATATACTGCGCCATTTGTTCACGCGTATACTCTGACGGACTGTCTTGATATCTTCTCTCGATATTATTTAAAACACCTTCAAATTGAATTGTACGAGTACGCTTTGCACCGTTACGCTGTGTGAACGTAACGTCTAAATAATCGGTAGACCCTTTTAAAATAATGTCTTGTTCTTCTTTAGATAAATCTTTGAACGGTTGGTCCATATCGATATTAAAATGTTCAGCGACTTGTTTTAAAAGATTCGGATAATAATCTGAACTAATCGGTCTCCACGGTAAAATCGCACCGTCATTTAACGATAACGTGTCATCTGGAATAACGAGTGACGCGTCAACCGACCATTTTTTACCTAATCCGTCACACGTTGGACACGCACCAAACGGACTGTTAAATGAAAAGAGTCTCGGCTCTAATTCACTAATTGTAAATCCACATTCAGGGCAAGAAAAGTTTTCTGAGAAGTGGATATCTTCTCCATCTATAACGTTAGCGACCGCGTTACCTTCTCCTTTTTCTAATGCGATTTGTAGTGAATCAGAAAGTCTCGCTTCAATACCTGGTTTAACTCCGATTCTATCAATCACGATATCGATATCGTGTTTTTTATTTTTATTTAATTCTGGTACGTCTTCGATATCATACATTTCACCATCAACGATGACTCTTGCGTATCCTTCTTTTCGAAGACTTTCAAATATCTTTTTATGTTGTCCTTTTCTGCCACGTACAACTGGAGATAATATTTGAAGGCGCGTACGTGTTTCAAGTTCCATAATCGTGTCGACCATTTCTTCAATCGTTTGGCTTTTAATTTCAATATCGTGATGCGGACAATACGGCGTCCCCGCACGTGCATATAATAATCGTAAATAATCGTATATTTCTGTAATTGTCGATACCGTTGAACGCGGGTTGTTACTCGTCGTTTTTTGATCGATTGAAATCGCTGGTGATAACCCTTCAATCGTATCGACGTCTGGCTTTTCCATCTGACCTAAAAACTGTCTCGCATACGCGCTTAAACTCTCAACGTAACGGCGTTGTCCTTCTGCGTAAATCGTATCGAATGCGAGCGATGACTTACCAGAGCCTGATAAGCCCGTCATTACGACGAGCTGATCTCTCGGTATATCTATATTTATATTTTTTAAGTTGTGCTGTCTTGCACCATTAATTTTAATGAATTTATTATTTATCTTTTCACTCACGTACTTATCACCCTTCTGCTTCTAACTCAAATAACGCATCCCGAAGTTCTGTTGCTGTTTCGAAATCTAAGTTTTTCGCTGCTTCTTTCATGTCGCGTTCGAGTTTTGCTTTTAAATCTTCGCGCTCTTTCTTTGTGAGTTTTACTGTACCCGTTTTTTCATATGTTTTATCATCTTTAATTTCAACTTCAGCACTGATGAGGTCACGAATTTCCTTTTTAATCGTCGTCGGTGTAATCCCGTGTTTTTCGTTATATTCGATTTGAATTTTACGACGTCGCTCTGTCTCATCGAGTGCAACTCTCATGGAATCCGTAATTTTATCTGCATACATAATGACGTGACCTTCGCTGTTACGTGCAGCACGCCCGATTGTTTGTATTAATGAACGTTCCGAACGTAAAAATCCTTCTTTGTCTGCATCTAATATCGCAACAAGTGACACTTCTGGGATATCGATTCCCTCACGTAGTAAGTTAATACCGACGAGAACGTCATACGTACCGAGTCGTAATTCACGAATGATTTCGATACGTTCTAACGTTTTTACTTCACTGTGTAAATATTGAACTTTAACGCCCGCTTCTTTTAAATACGCCGTTAGATCTTCTGACATCTTCTTCGTTAACGTCGTAATTAAGACGCGTTCGTTCTTTTCAACACGCGTTTGTATTTCATGAAGCAGATCGTCAATTTGATGTTCAGTCGGACGTACGTCAATTGTCGGGTCAAGAAGTCCTGTCGGTCGGATAATTTGTTCGACCATCTTATCTGTATGTTCTAATTCATACGGTCCAGGAGTGGCAGACACGTACAATAATTGTTGTGCTTTATCTTGAAATTCTTCAAATTTTAACGGGCGGTTATCTAACGCTGACGGTAATCTAAACCCGTGATCGACGAGCACTTGTTTACGCGCTTGGTCTCCGTTATACATTCCTCTAATTTGAGGAAGTGTCACGTGCGACTCATCGATCATAATAACGAAGTCTTTAAAGTAATCGAGCAGTGTATACGGTGTACTCCCCAGTGGACGTAACGTTAAGTGAACCGAATAGTTTTCGATTCCTGACGTAAAGCCCATCTCTCTCATCATTTCTAAGTCGTAATTCGTTCTCTGCTCAAGTCGCTGTGCTTCGAGTAATTTGTCTTCATCGCGTAATTCTTTTAGACGTTCTTCTAATTCTTTTTCAATACGTTCGATCGCAACAGTCATCTTTTCGTCGCGCGTGACGAAGTGAGATGCTGGGAATAGAACGAAGTGCTCGCGTTCACTTAGCACTTCACCACTAATAAAATCAATTTCTCGTATTCTATCGATTTCATCACCGAAAAACTCAACGCGAATACACTGATCATCTCGAGCTGCTGGGAAGATTTCAACGATATCTCCGCGCACTCTAAACGTACCACGTCCAAAATCGATATCGTTTCGTTGATACTGTATGTCGACGAGACGACGTAATAATTCGTTTCGTTCAATTTCCATTCCAACACGTATATTTAAACGTAAGTTTTGGTATTCTTCTGGGTTACCTAAACCGTAAATACACGACACAGAGGCGATGATTATTACGTCATCGCCTTCAAATAATGCACTCGTCGCCGAGTGTCTCAGTTGGTCGATTTCATCGTTAATAGACGCATCTTTTTCTATAAACGTATCCGTAGATGGTACGTACGCTTCAGGTTGATAAAAATCATAATAACTGACGAAATATTCGACTCTATTATTTGGGAAAAACTCTTTAAATTCACTATATAACTGCCCAGCTAACGTTTTGTTATGGGCGATAATTAACGTCGGCTTACCGATTTCTTTAATAACTTGACTCATCGTAAATGTTTTACCTGTTCCAGTTGCACCGAGTAATGTTTGGTGTTTTTGTCCGGAACGTATTTGTTCTACTATTTCTTTAATCGCTTGCGGTTGATCACCGGCAGGTTCAAAGTTTGAAACGAGTTCAAATTCTGCCATAATGTACCTCCAAATTTTTAACTTATATCTATCTTACACCACTTCTTCGAAATTAAAAAAAGAAATGACCGAACGGATGTTTGTCATTTCTTAAATATCATCTTTACTATCTAAATTGTATACTTCAACGAATATATAGCCAATCACAATGCTTAGCGCATCTAAATATATAATCCAATCCGAGTTATAGTATCCACGGTACATCGAAATTGCAAATACGATAAACGTTAAAAATATCGCGACGTAACGATTTCTCGTAATCGTCGTAAACAAAATCACTGTAAATGCTGGTACAGTAATTGCCATCATATACCAAAAAACGTCTTCCATATTACTCATCCCTTACATATTGAATGTAACTGTCTAACGTTTTCTTAGAAATCTCTCCGACATAAGTCTTCACAATTTCACCATCACTGTTAATAAACAACGTTGTCGGTATAATCGTTAAACGAAGATCCACCATAAAGTCTTTATCATTGTCCATATTGTATATCGGATATTGGACATCAAACTCTTCAATAAACGCATCTCGTGCTTTACCACTATCTTGTACATTTAACCCGACAAGTTCTACGTCATCTGGTAAATCTTTCAAATAAAATTCATTTAAATCTGGCGTTTCATTGCGGCATGGATTACACCAAGACGCAAACAAATTCACAACAGTTACTTCATTATTTTTAATAATATTATCAAACGATTCATCTGTCGTCACACCATTAAACGAGTATTCCGTAATCAACTGACCTTCCGCATGATTATTAGTAGGTGGCTTTTGTTTTATATCATTTGCTGCTTCATCCTTCAACAATTCACTCGAAAACGTAATAACCTGGTATATGCTAAAACTAATCAACCCAAAAAGAACAATGCCAACTAATACTTTCAATTGTTTACTCACAGAACTAACCTCCGTCATCCTACTACTCTTATTATAATAAAAAAAGCACCCGTTCGGGTGCTTGATTTTTATATTTTAGTGAATGTAGTTAAATGTTGATACTTGTGATGCTGGAATTGTACGGTAGCTTACAACACCTACAGTACCGTTCCAACCCATTTCTGAGATTGTGATTGATCCGTCGCCGTTGATTGATTCGACAACTGCAACGTGACCTAATGCACCTGCTCCGTTTGTACCTGCATAACTTTGTGCAACTGCTCCAACTGATGGTGTGTTGTTAACAGCAAATCCATTCGCACTTGCTCCGTTTACCCAGTTATTTGCGTTGCCCCACATGTTGCTGACAGGTTTACCGAGTGCCGCACGTTTTTCAAATACGTGCCATGTGCACCATCCCCAGTCATAGTAGTTAGATAAACCAGCAAACTGTGAACTATTTACAGATGGTGCTGAAGCTGCTGGTGCTTGTTGTGTTTGTTGTGCTTGTTGTACTTTTTTAGCTGCTTCTTGTTGAGCTCTCTTTTCAGCTGCCGCTTTTTCTTTAGCAACACGTTGTGCTTCTGCACGCTCTGCTGCAATACGTTGTTCTTCAGCTTTTTGAGCTGCTGCTACTTGCTCAGCTGCTACTCTTTCAGCTTCTGCTTGAGCCGCTGCTGCTTCTTCAGCTGCAATTCTGTCTGCTTCTGCTTGTGCTGCTGCAGCTTCTTGTACTGCTTTTTCAGCTTCTGCTTGAACGTTGTTTTCAACTTCTGCTACTTCTTCAACTTCAACAACTTCTTCTACAACTTCTTCAGTTTGTACTTCTTGTACTTCTTCTACTGTTTCAGTAACAACTGGGTTACCTTCTAATACAAGTACGTCACCTGCAACGATATGATCGCTTGTTAAGCCGTTTAATGCTTTTAACTCGTCAACAGATAGTCCTGTTGCACGTGAGATTGAGTATAAAGTGTCTCCAGCTTGGATGTGGTAAACACCTGAAGCAACTTCGTTTACTTCATTTTCTACTACAGGCTCTACAACTTCTTCTACTGCTTCAACTTCAACAACTTCTTCAACTTGTGCGACTTCTTCAACCGCTTCAACTTGTGCTCCAACTGTTAATACAAGTCCTGGGTGAATTAAGTCTGATGAAAGGTTGTTTACTGCGAATAACTCATCTAAATCCATACCGTGGTCTAAAGCAATTTGCCATAAAGTGTCGCCTGCTTTTACTGTGTATGTATTACCGTTGTTTTCTTCTACTGCTTCAACTTCATATGTTAAAACATCTTCTGGGTGAATTAAATCACTGTTTAAGTTGTTTAACTCTTTTAACTTCTCAACTGTCGTGCCAACTTCGTTAGCGATACCCCAAAGTGTATCTCCTTCTTTAACGATAACTTCTTCTGCGTTTGCTGTAAGTGATGTACCTGTTAATGCTGTTAATGTTGCTACTGAAAATACTGTCTTCTTCATAAGTTCTAATGTCCTCCTGAATACTATGTATTAAATAAACGTATATATATAATAAAAGTAAAATTCAAAGTTGTTAAATATAAAATTAGTGAATGTAAATCAAACTATAGCACATATTTTTGCTGTTTTTCGCGTTGTAACATAAATGTAACAGAATAGATATACCTCCATAATAAAAAGGCGCTGTTTGTTACAGCGCCTTGTGTTTACGTAATATTTACTTCTGTTCCATTAGCCATTCTACGAGTGCATTTAAGTCATCTTCATCCGTTACTAAGTCGCTCGGCATACTTCTCGTTCCATTTTCGATAATCGAACGGATATATTCCGGTGATTTTTCACTTCCGATATTTGAAAGATCTTTTGCGCTACTGCCGCGTCCTCTTAAGTCGACACCGTGGCATCCAACGCATGTCTGTTTATATACAACTTCCCCGCGGTGCATTTCTGACACCACGCGACTTTCTTCAGTTGTATTTTCGTTAGACGTGCACGCTGACAAAATAACAACTGCCATTAAACTTAATAAAAATCGCTTCATATTTGTCTCCATTGATTAAAAAGGCTTTGTCGAGTGACAAAGCCTTACGAGTTTTATTTCGTGAAGTAGTCGTATAAGTCGCTAACTTCTTCGTCTGATAAACTACCAAACGCTGGCATTCCGCCTTTACCGTTTTTAACGATATCTGTAAATTCATCTTCACTTAATGAAGTGCCCGCTAGTGCTGGACCTGAAGCTCCTGTGAAGTCAGCTCCGTGACAAGATGAACAGGTTTGTTTTGCAACTTGTTCTCCTGGATGTGCTTCGTCAGTGCTTGAGTCGTCACCATTGTCTGCAGAGTCGCCGCCCCCGCCGCACGCTGCTAATACTAACGTTGAACCTAATAAAAACGTTGATAAGAACTTTTTCATAATGGTCACCTCTAATAAATTTTTAAAAGCTTATTCATACTTTTACATACCTATATTTTATCATATATAAACATTTTGTCATAAATAATGTTTTAAACATTTAAGTGCCATCTTAAATAACTGTCGATAAACGGCATTAAATCTCCGTTCATTACTTTGTCGACATTACCGACTTCGTAATTCGTACGGTGATCTTTTATCATCGAATATGGGTGAAATACGTATGAACGAATTTGTGATCCCCATCCGATTTCTTTTTGCTCGCCTTTTAACGCCGCGATCTCTTCTTGCTGACGTTCTAGTTCTAACTGATAAAGTTTTGACTTTAACATCTTCAGTGCCGTTTCACGGTTTTTAATTTGTGAACGTTCATTTTGACACGTAACTACGACTCCTGTTGGATGGTGTGTAATACGTACCGCTGAATCTGTCGTGTTCACGTGCTGCCCTCCGGCACCACTTGCACGATACGTATCGATCGAAATATCTTCTTGGTTAATTTCGATATTAATTTCAGAGTCTTTAAACTGTGGTGTTACTTCACACGACACAAATGACGTATGTCTACGACCCGATGAGTCAAATGGCGAAATACGAACGAGTCGATGGACCCCCTTTTCACCTTTTAAAAGTCCATAAGCAAACGGACCTTTAACGCTAAGCGTCACACTTTTCACACCCGCTTCATCCCCTGCGAGATAGTTTAGAACTTCTGTTTTAAATCCTTGGTCTTCAATGAAACGCTGGTACATTCTAAGAAGCATCTCTGCCCAGTCTTGTGCTTCAGTACCACCCGCTCCAGGATGAAGTTCTAAAATCGCATCTTGTTCATCGTGCTCTTCACTTAAAAGAATGTTTAACTCGAATTCATCGGACTCTTTTTTGACGTTTTGAATCGTCTCTTCCATCATTTCCTGTAAATCCGGATCGTTTTCTTCCTTCAATAATTCTAAAGACACCTCGATGTCATTCACTTCGTCTTCTAGCGTATTAAATCCATCGACGACGCGTTTTAACTGGTTATTTTTTTCAATAATTTCGTTTGCTTTATCTGTGTCGTCCCAAAAGTTAGGTTCGACCATTAGTTCTTCGTACTCACGAATTTGTGTCTCTTTTTCTTCTAAGTCAAAGAGACCCCCTAAATTTTTCTAGTTTCGTACGCATCTCTTCTATAAAGCTTTTAATTTCACTTACTTCCATAATTTTCTCCTTAAGCACCGTGGCAGTTTTTGTACTTTTTACCAGACCCACATGGACATGGATCGTTTCTGCCGACCGTTTGTTTTTTAACAACCGGTTGCTTTTTCATTTTCTTTTTACCGTCAGATGCTTGCATTTTATTTTCATCGACGACTTGTTCACGTTTAATTTCTTCGTCAGATTGTACTTCTGATTTTAGAGTCATACGTGCTGTTGAGTCTTCGATTGCGTTCATCATCTCTTCAAACATTTCTAGCCCTTCGTTTTGATATTCTCTTAACGGGTTAATTTGTCCATAAGATCTTAAGTGAATACCTGTACGGAGTTGGTCCATCGAGTCGATATGCTCTGTCCATTTTTGGTCGATCGTACGTAACATCATCATGCGCTCAAATTGACGCATACGTTCAGGTGTTAAAATCTCTTCTTTACGCTCTAACTCTTTATACGCTTTTTCTTTGATGAGTTCGATAATTGACTCCGTCGATTGACCGACTAAGTCATCCATTTCAATTTCACCTTCACGAACGTAATACTGCTCGAGCAACTCTTTAAACGTTTCATAGTCGATCATTGAACTGTCTTGGTCATTGTAATAGTGAATTGTGCGTTCAATAGAGTTATCGATCATACCGTGAAGTAAGTCTCTCACGTCTTTTTTGTCGATAATTTCGTTACGTTCACCGTATATAATTTCACGTTGTGTTCTTAACACTTCGTCATATTCTAATACACGTTTACGTGCGTCGAAGTTATTTCCTTCCACACGCTTTTGTGCAGATTCTACATTACGTGTAATAAAACGACTTTCTAACATTTCATTTTCCATACCGAGTTTTTCCATCATCGCTTGAATACGTTCAGATCCGAAGCGTTTCATTAAGTCGTCTTCTAATGATAAGTAGAACGTACTCACACCAACGTCACCTTGACGCCCTGAACGCCCACGTAACTGATCGTCAATACGACGTGATTCGTGACGCTCTGTACCGATAACTGCAAGTCCACCGAGCTCTCTAACTCCTTCACCAAGCTTAATGTCTGTACCACGACCGGCCATGTTTGTAGCGATTGTAACTTGTCCACGTTGACCCGCATCTTCAACGATTTGAGCTTCTTGTTCGTGGTTTTTAGCGTTTAATACGTTATGGCGTACACCCGCTCGACGCAGTAAATCAGAAATAATTTCTGACGTTTCTACCGCGACTGTACCGATTAAGACCGGTTGACCACGTTTATAACGTTCGACAACTTCTTCGATGACTGCCTTATATTTATTATCTTTTGTCGAATAAATTCTATCGTTTAAGTCTTCACGTTGAACCGGACGGTTCGTCGGAATTTGCGTAACGCGCATATTGTAAATATCTAAAAATTCTTCTTCTTCAGTTTTAGCTGTACCTGTCATACCCGATAACTTATTGTATAGCCTAAAGAAGTTTTGGAACGTAATAGATGCGAGTGTTTTAGATTCGCGCTGAATCTCAACCGCTTCTTTTGCTTCTAACGCTTGGTGTAACCCTTCAGAGAAACGACGCCCTGGCATCGTACGACCTGTAAATTTGTCGACGATTAACACTTCTCCGTCATTCACGACATAATCGACGTTACGCTCCATCGTATAGTTTGCTTTTAACGCTTGGTTAATATGGTGAAGCGTCGAAACATTTTTAACGTCGTAAAGGTTATCTAACTTATACCATTTCTCCGCTTTTGTCATACCATCTTCAGTTAAAAGAATCGTATTTTTACGCACGTCATACGTATAGTCTTGTTCTTTCTTTAACGTTGATACAAATAATTGTGCTTGTTGGTATTCCGTCACGCGCTCATCTGCTTGACCTGAAATAATTAACGGTGTACGCGCTTCGTCGATTAAAATCGAGTCGACCTCGTCCACGACACAGTAATTTAACGGACGCTGCACACGATCTTCTTTATATGCGACCATGTTGTCTCGTAAGTAGTCAAATCCGAGCTCGTTGTTTGTCGTATACGTAATATCACAGTTATACGCTTCACGTTTTTCTTCACTATTTTTTTGGTTTAAGTTGAGTCCAACTGTTAACCCTAGGAAGTTATATAACTTTGCCATCTCTTCACTTTGTACTGAAGATAAATATTCGTTAACAGTAATTACGTGTACACCGCGTCCTGTTAAGGCATTTAAATATACCGGCATCGTCGCCGTTAACGTTTTACCTTCACCGGTTTTCATCTCAGCGATGTCCCCTTTATGAAGGGCAATACCACCCATAATTTGAACAGGGAATGGTTTCATTTCTAACGTACGCATTGATGCTTCACGTACGACTGCGAATGCTTCTGGTAAAATTTGGTCTAAAATTTTATCTTGTTTTTTTCTATCGTCACTATGTTCAGCTAATTTTGCTTTAAACTTTTCAGTTTCTTGCTGTAGTTCAGAATCGCTATATGTGCTATAGCGTTCTTCAAGCGCGAGTACTTTTTTCATTTCTTTTTCAAGAGATTTAAGTTCGCGTTTATTGCCGTCGAATAATTTACGCAACATACTCATCGAAATTTCTCCTTATAAAATCATTATCATTACATTTTACCAAATTTTTTGCTGAAAATAAAAGCTTACACATTAAAAGCCTCTAGCTTTTTGCTAGAGGCTTAGATGTTCAATTAATTTGTTTCAATTAAACCGTATTTACCATCTTTACGTTTGTAAACGATACTTGTCGCTTCTCTATAACGGTCGTTAAACACGAAGAAATCGTGACCAAGCATATCCATTTGTAGAATTGCTTCTTCAGCATCCATCGGTTTTAACGTAAACTCTTTAGATTTTACAATTTTAATATCATCGTCATCTTGAGATTCTTCTGGTTGCTCACTTAATACTTGGAATAAATCTACGTGGCTTGCATCTTTTTCACGGAATTTACGGTTAATTTTAGTTTTATGTTTTCTAATTTGACGTTCTAATTTTTCAACGACTGCGTCTACTGCAGTGTATAAGTCGTCATGTCTTTCTTCCGCGCGTAATGTTAAGCCTTTCATTGGGACTGTAATTTCTACTTTCCCCATTTTGTTGTGGTACGTTTTGATGTTTGCGTGTGCAAATACGTCCTGCTGATCGTTAAAATAACGATCTAATTTATTTACCTTATCTTCGATAAATGAACGAATTGCATCAGTGACTTCGATGTTTTCTCCTCTAATTTCGACTCTAATCATGATGATACCTCCTAATGTTATCTTGTACCTTAATTATATCAAAGTTTTCTAGATATAGAAAACGTTAACACATCGATACGCTTTGGATTATGCGCCTTTAATATTTCACTCACTTGGCGCACAGTTTCTCCGGTCGTAAATATGTCGTCGACGATTATAATCGACTGATTTTTTAAATCAATATCCTCTCGCATTGAAAATGGATTAACCTCTGTCTCTCTTTCATATTTTGAAAGTTGTGACTGCCGCGCTGTTCTTTCTGACGCCAATATATCGTCGTATTTAACGCGCGCATTATCTAATATACGCGTCACTTGATTAAACCCACGTTCTTTTAAACGAAGCTTTGATATTGGGACCGGGATTACTTTATCATATAGCCGGATTTTTTCTTTTACAAACATCGAAAATACCTTTTCTAGCGCGACATCTCCTAAAAACTTATATCGCCGTATCATCCGCTTTACAATTCGGTCATACTCATACAACGTTACGACATTCATATCATGAAACTGAAACGATTCATCGATTTTTAATTCCATTAATTCAGATAAACAACTATCACATAAACAAGACGGTTGTAGAAATATATTAATTAGATTATAGTCCCTTTCTATCTCATTATGACAATACACGCAGTTCATAGTTTTACATCTCCTTTATTAAACCGGTATGTTTTTTCTAATGCTTTTATGATGCCGAGCGTATTGTGCTTTGCAAAAATATAAACGTTGCCTTTCGTATCTTCGAGTTTACGTCCAGCGCGTCCCGCGATTTGTATGAGTGACGTGTCATCAAAATATTCACCGTGAATGACGAAGACGTCTAGACATTTAAATGTGACACCGCGCTCTAAAATTGTCGTTGTAATCATAATATCGATGTGACCACTTCTCATCTCGTCCATCTTCTCTTTACGTTTAGGGTCTCCACTAAAAATCGTTTCGACCGTTTTAAACTCTTTCATAATGACATTTTTAATTGGCTCTAATAAGTCGATGTGAGGTACGAATATAAACACCTTTCTTTCTTTTGACATCGCTGCTCTTAATAAACGCCATAAACTATGCGGCAATTTATTTTTCTTTAAATACTGTTTTACATTTGTAAAAAATACTTTTGGCATGACGAGAGGATCTCCGTGATACCTACGTGTAATCGAGACGATATGTTCTTTTTTAACATCTTTAATTAAAGTTTTACTCGGCGTCGCTGTTAAGTAAATGATGACTCCGTTAGTTGATTTTGCTTGCTCTATTTGTGACTCTAGTACTTCATCTCCAACTAGTGGAAAGGCATCTACTTCGTCGATAATAATAACGTCATAATGATTTCTAAAATTAAACAATTGATGGACTGTCGACACTGTAAAGACAAAATCCGCTTCAATTTTTTCTTCTCCGTATAATAAGTCGATCCGTGCGTCTTTAAACGCATCTGTTAACCGTAAATATATTTCTCGTATGACATCGATTCTCGGCGAAACGAATAATACATTCATCCCTAAACTTCTCGCATATTGAATACCGCGAAACGTAATTTCAGTTTTCCCAGCTCCTGTGACTGCGTAGATCATTAAATCGTGGTTATGTTGAATCGCATCGACAATGCGGGTTTGTGATTTTAACTGTTCGTCATTTAATTCAAAGTTTAAAACATACGGCATAAACTTACGGTAGCGTATCGGTGAGATAACACGTAACGGTTTACGGCTATCGCTTCTACCAAGTGTCACGCAGTGCATACAATACGTGACGTCTCCGAAGAAATCTGAATACGAATAAAATAGATTCTGATTTTGATTGCCACATCTTATGCATTTGTACGCACCATTTTCTTTTTTAACACCGACTTTAGAGTAAATCGTCGTGTTTGATTTCGTTCTTGTAAATTTCATATACACTCCAATAAAAAAACACGCAACGAAATACGCTGCGTGTTTATATATAATATTTATGATTGATTAAAATCCTGTGACATCGACATCAAACGATGTAATCGAGACTCCGATTGCATGTTCACCTAAATGTGTACCGATAACTGGTCCAAAGTGACTGATAAGTACTGTTGCATCTTTAAATTTACTTGCAAGTTTTGCTTGGAATTCTTTTGCTTCATCTTCAATATTAGCGTGAATGACCGTTAACACGATATTGTCGCCTGCTTGTTTGTCGATGGCTTCTTGAACGAGGTCTTCTACTTTACTTAACGCTTTTTTCTTCGTACGGATTTTTTGAATCGCAACGATTTTACCTTCTTCAAATTGTAAAATCGGTTTGATTTTTAGCAATTGACCGACGAACGCTTGTGCGTTTGAAAGTCTACCACCCTTTTTTAAATTCGTTAGATCATCGACGACAAAGTATGCGTCTAAATAGTCTTTATTGGTAAAACGGTTGAGTGTTTCTAACAACTCTTCTAGTGGCGTATCATCTTTATGTTGCGCGGCATAGACTGCAAGTAAACCGAGTGGCGTACACGCGATTTTTGAATCGACTGCATGTAGTGTAATTCCTTCTACACTTTGTCCCGCTGCGACTGCGTTTTGTAATGTTCCACTAATTGAACTCGATAAGTGGAAACTAATCACGTCTGTATACCCTTTTTTATAAAGTTCTTCTAATAGAAGAATATAGTCTCCAATAGACGGTTGAGACGTCATAGGAAGTTCTTCTTGTTCGCGCATTTTGTCATAAAATTCTTCAGGCGTAATATCGATATCTTCTCGGTACGTGTCATCGCCAAAAATCGTGTTTAAAGGTATTGTATAAATGTCATTTTTTTCTTTAATTTCATCTGATAAGTATGCTGTTGAATCTACTACAATTGCTATTTTCATAAATATCCCTCACATATTAGCACTCGTTTCTATATTACACTAAAACCGCTCTATGTTAAACTGTTTTAAAGAGGTGTACACGATGGAACAAATTTACATGAACAAATTAAATACGTCTGCTGAAATCGATATTAAACGTTCAACGTTTATATCGTATATCGCACGTACTGAAACTGAAGATGAAGCAAAACAATTTATAAATGAAATTAAGCAAACACATAAAGACGCAACGCATAATTGTAGCGCCTATATTATCGGAGAGAATGCACTTATTCAGCGTGCTGATGATGACGGTGAACCTCAAGGAACAGCAGGCATTCCAATTTTAGAAGTATTAAAGCGTGAAGAGTTATACAATACGACGATCGTCGTTACGCGTTACTTCGGTGGCATTAAGCTCGGAGCCGGTGGGCTAATCCGCGCATATTCAAGTGGAGCTGCTGAAGCTGTAAAAGCGAGCGGTAAAGTATATCTCGTTCCGATGGTGCCGTCCATGATCGTATTAGATTATACATTCACGAAACGTTTCGAACATTTTTTAGAACAAGAACAAATCGAGATTAGAGATCAGAAATATACAGACAAAGTCACGTATCAACTGATCGTTTCAGAAGAAAAAGTAGAAGATGTTAAAAGTGAACTCCAAAAAATAACGAGTGATACGTTTACGATGTCTACTTCAGAAGTAGAAATGGCAGAACGTACACTCGTCTAGCGATTCATATATATAAACATTCGTTTAACAAATCTTAAAATCGGGCGGCGGGTTGATCCTATCAAATCCGTCGCTTCTACTATAATGACGACCGATAAGATAAGCAGTAAACAAATGAGTACTGCACCTGTCACTGTAGATAAATATAAAATTACTGATGCAAACGCAAATAGCGTTGCCATAAAGTAAAGTAAAATCACACTTTGACGGTGCGTAAACCCTAAGTATTGTAACTTATGGTGCAAATGCCCTCTATCGGCGCGCGTCAGTGAGACTCCTTCTCTATACCGTCTAACGGCTGCAAATGTTATATCGATAAACGGTACGCCAAGAATGATAATTGGGAATAAAATAGAGAAAAACGTCACGTTTTTAAATCCTAATATCGATAATACTCCGAGTACATACCCTAAAAACATCGATCCGTTATCTCCTAAAAAGAGTTTCGCTGGATAGAAGTTATAATATAAAACCCCGAGCGTTGACCCGATAAGAATCACGCTTATCATCATGACAAATATATTATTTTGTAAAATCGCAATTACTGCAATACTTGCTAAAGCTATAACTGTTACACCAGATGCTAACCCGTCTAATCCATCAATTAAGTTAACTGCGTTAATGATCACTGCGATCCATAAATACGTAAATGGAATCGCAAATATACCAAAATCTACAGTTATCCCAAACGGCGTAATCGTATCAATGACAACTCCAAACATCACGGGTATCGTAATAACAACGAGTTGTCCAATGAATTTAATACTCGGTTTTAGATCATATTTATCGTCGATAATACCAATTAATACAATTAACCCTCCACCGAGAATAATTGGTATATATTCCGGTTCAATCGGTCGAGCGATAATTAATGTAATTACAAACGATACAAAAATCGATATCCCGCCGGAAAACGGCATCGGTTTCGCATGTTGTTTTCTATGGTTCGGATAATCGACAAACCCAAACTTATAACTTAACTTTATAAATATCGGTGCAACGATGAATGATATGATTGCAGATAATATTAATAGAAATAATGTATACATATCCTCACCTGCTAATTATTCTTATTAACTATATCATAATTCGCTATTAAATACTCCTACCACTTAATTTCATTTAAATTTAAAACACTGTATAATATGATATGAATTTGCTCAAAAAGGCGGTATGCAAATGATTATAAACTTTATATTAAATATCGCGCTCATTATTAGTGGAATCTATGTGTTTTATCGCTTGCAGTATCAATTTAGAAAAGGCGTTAAAAATCCACTCCTATTCCAAAGTTTAATGATGACTGCTCTAGCCGTATTATCACTTATGGTCCCTCTACATATCGGGGACGTCACGTTATCGTTATATTACATACCGATGATTCTATTGTTTTTACACAATAAAATACCGTATAAAATATTATCGATTGCAATCGTATTTTTGTTTTATCATTTCTTATTTCAATACGACCTCATCCAGTTTGTTATATTTTTAGTGCTCATGGTGCTTTACCAACTAATTGTACCGTTCATTAAGACACCTAGGACGAGTATTATCATATTGTCGAGTGGACTATTTACTGTCGTGTACTTAATTACGTTGTATATTTTCGTCACACCAATTAGCGATAAGACGTTAGTCGCATTTTTCTTATCGTCTTTATGTGCAACTATCTTTATATTGTTAGTATACGAAGACATTAATCGAACATTTAACTTCTTTATCGATAGAGAAAAATATAAATATTACGACCGTCTCACAAAACTTGGTAACGTTAAAATGTTTGACCGCTTCATCGACAAATTGTTTAAAGAAGAAGAAAACGTCAGCATATTATTAATCGACATCGATAACTTTAAGTTTTTTAATGATATCAACGGATATGATTCTGGGGACGAGCTCATTAAACAAATCGCTCGCCTGTTAAAAAACCATCTGCCTACAGGTGGGGAGATGTTTAGAAGTACAGGAGAAGAGTTCTCGATGGTCATTCCAAATTTATCGTTTGATCAGACAGTCCGTCTTGGTGAAGCGATTCGTTACACTGTTGAACATACAAAATTCCATATTGACGATACGCACGTCGTTAACATGACTGTATCTATTGGTATCGGTTATAAGTCGACTCAGACGATGCTTAAAAAAGACGTCATTCGCCAAGCAGACAACATGCTTTTTGCAGCGAAAAAACAAGGACAAAATAGAATTATGTTTGCTCCAGTTGGATAAAAAAAACAGGAAACATTTCAGTTTCCTGTTTTAATCTTCAACACGTGCAAGTGCTTGAACTGTTATTTTACTATGTGAATCGTGCCACTTCACTTCACCATTTTCAAAGTAAAACGCTTGTGGTGATTCGTGTTTAATGTTAAATTTTTCAGCAATGTAGTTTGAAAGTTCTCTGTGATCTCGAACGATTAAATAATAGCCATCGATATCACGTTCATAGTGAAACTTTTGAAACTCCTCAAACGCTGTCGCAGAGATTGGACATGTGTTACTATGTTTCATAAAGTAAAAATATGGCTTTTCTTCGAGCAATCGGTCAAATGACTCGATTGATGTTATCTTTGTTAACATCTTGAACAACTCCTTAATAGCTTTAATTAATTTATCACGGTTTTATATTAAAATCAAATTAAAATCAATTTAGTACAATTTGAAAGGGTGAAAAATATGCAAAGAGAATTAAAACGTTGGACGATTTTAGACACGATTAACGCGACACTTTTAATCGTTGTGTTTTTATACGTACTGGATTTCCAAAATAACGCACTCGTATCTTGGATTTTTGTGATTGTATTCGCATTTTGGATGGTTACAGTCATTTCTAGAAACATTATCATCTCTAGAATACGTGACGGTAAAATGGAAGATCCGACAAAGAAATAATGAAATGGAAAACTGCACATCAATATGAGGTGCACCCCTAAAGTTGGACACTAAAAT
>NZ_KV802758.1:0-207 GCF_001810835.1 Nosocomiicoccus sp. HMSC067E10
TCTGTTGCTTCTATTTGGTTTTCAATGTACGTGTTTTATATAAATGGTGGAGAGTAGCGGGATCGAACCGCTGACCTCCTGCGTGCAAAGCAGGCGCTCTCCCAGCTGAGCTAACCCCCCCACATATATAAAGTGGGCCTAGGTAGATTCGAACTACCGACCTCACGCTTATCAGGCGTGCGCTCTAACCAACTGAGCTATAGGCCC
>NZ_KV802759.1:0-18311 GCF_001810835.1 Nosocomiicoccus sp. HMSC067E10
AGTGGTGCAAATCAAAAATTTGGTTTCTCATTTAAGACAAGTCCAAACAAAGATATTAGGAATATTTACTTTTTTGAAAGCGAGGTTGATGCGATTAGCTATGCTTCACTCAATGGACTAACACCAAACTCAAAATATGTTTCAATGCGAGGGGTTAATAATCCAAGTATAATTTACCAGCAAATTTTAGAAGTTGGTCAAAATACAGGAAAGATACCAAATGTAGTGTATGCAGTAGATAATGATGAAGCAGGATTAAAATTTAATCAAGATAAAATTGAAAATAATTTAGTTCACCGTGAACACGGAGAAATGCCGATATATTTTGCTGTACCACCTAAAAAAGAAAATGTGAAAGATTGGAATGATGTATTAGTAAGAAGAAATGGTCACGCTTATCAAGAACATGAGAAAAATATTCCATTAAGTAAGAAACAGTATTTACAAAATTACAGACATTTAGAGAGTAGTAGAGGTATGGAAATGGAGTAATCAGTAAATATTGATAACAAAATTATTTTATATTATAATATATGTACATCTTCTTTTTTCTAATTCTTTTATAGAATTAGAGATGATATTTATTTACAATTATAAAGATCGGTGCTTAATGCACCGGTCTTTTTTTATGTACTTGATAATAACACTCATTATTTTGAATTTTTAAGTAAGAAACTGCATTAAAAATTTTTTATACTAATTATCTAATATAAAGAATGTATAAAATTTTGCATGTATTATAAAGCTAGTTATTTCATATCATTTTAAATATTTGTTACAAAATAAGATACTGACGATTTCATAGTGGTGAATGTAATAGGAAAAGTTGAGAACTATGATTAAATATTTGAATTTTTTTAAATTGTCAATATTTTGAGATATTATTAATTCACTAGATATTCATTATTATTGACTTGTGATATATGATATAGTAGATTGAAAATGATAGCGCTTTTATATTTAAACTTTTAAGGAGGTGAGAACCATGGAAATTAAAGTAACAGAACTTTTTGATACAGAAAAAGACATTGAGACTGTAGAAGAGTTATTACAAGCTGGATCTTGTGGAGCTACTAGTGGCGGGTGCGAAGCACCCCCTAAACCAACTAAAGAAACTGAATAATTTCAGGAAGAGCAGGTTTACTTTAACCTGCTCTTTTAATTATATTTAAAGAGGTGTGATTATGTTGTACGAATTCAAAGGAAAGTATTATTTAAAGAATGACTCTATAATAATTAGGTTAGATTCAGATAATAAAAAGTATAAATTAGAGAGCAGTAACATATCAAAACTTAAATGTGTCATTGATAGTTTAAATGGATTTAATAATACTAAAGAAATTGCTAAGAAGACAAATTTAGATTTAAAAACTATTGAGTCAATAGTAATGGAACTTAAAGCAAAAAATCTAATAAAAATAGTTTCTAAAAATAATCATGTATTTTTAACGTCAGATAGTTCTTGGCTAGCAAGAGGGGTATTAGAAAATATTAGTAAACGTATTAGCTGGAACAATAATTTTTCTGAACTATCTAAAAAGACTTCAAATATTAAGGAGGGTGATTTGATAGTATATATTAATAATAACTTAACTACAGAAATAGATGAGATTGAGCAGTTAGCGATGGAAAAAAAGTCCAACTTGTTAAATGTTACTCTTACAAATTATGGTGTTTTATTAGGACCTCTTTTTACAGTGAGTGGAGGTCCGTGTAGTCAGTGCCTACAAAATCATAATTTTATACATCAAAATAAGTACAGTAAATCTACTATTTTATCAAATGAATTATATGGAGATTTGATTTTTAATGAAGTAATAAATATATTTAGATTTAATAATCCAATAGAGAGTTTTGAAAAAGTTATAGAAATAGATTTTTCAAAACTAAACATAAAAAAATATGAAATTTATCAAATTCCGGGATGTAAGAGATGTCAACTGAAGGAGGAACTATATTGAAGATAAAAAAAGAAAATTTTTTTGGAACTATAAAAAAAATAGAGGGAGAAGCATACAGTCCTAGAATTTATCGTTATCTGTCATTGATTAAGAAAAATAATTTCACATTTTCAGGGACAGGGATTTCTATTGACGAATCTAAAGCTATTTTAGCATCTATGGGGGAAGCTGTAGAGAGATACTGTGCAAATATAATTCAAAAAGAAGAAATTGATAAAAATGCTACTTTGTTGAATGTTAATGAAGTTACAAGAGCGACACAAAAATATGACTTTATTAAAGAAAGAGAATGGGTTTTAGTAAAAGAATTAAAAACCGAAAAAATATATCAAGCTCCTTTAGAAATGGTTTACTTAACAAAAACTAATTATGAACCTTTAAGAGATATAATATCAACTGGTCTAGCTTCTTATTCTAGCATTGAGGGTGCCATAGAGAGAGGAGTTTATGAGTGTATTGAAAGGGATGCATTTGTTTTATTTTGGATGTTAAGTCATGTAAATTTTCAATTAGACATATCATCTTCATCTGATCCGGAAATAAAAATTTTACAAAAAAAAATTATGTTGTCGGGACTTAACGTAAAAATTTTTGATATTTCAACGGAATTTGGTGTAAAAGTTATAATGACAGTTTTAAATAGGAATGGTAATAAAGGATTTTATATTTCTTGTGCCGCAGATATTAATACTAATACTGCTATTAAAAAGTCAATAACAGAAGGACTAGGAGGATATGCAATATATACAGAGGCACCTTTATTATACAAAAAAAATATTCCTAATAACTTAAAAGAAATAAAGGATTTAGAAGAGCGCCCACTTTATTATTTACATCATGATACGGAAGATATATTAGAGAAAATATTAAGTAGAAATAGTAATGCATATAAAGTAGTAGATATTAATGATACTTATGAAGAATCTTTTGATACATTTGAAGAAGTTATTAATAAGTTATATGAACACAATTATAAAATTTATTATAAAGATCTTACTACAAAAGATGTACGTAAACTAGGCTTTAGTGTAGTAAGAGTTTTAATTCCAAAACTAACATTCTTACCTGTAAATAAACCAATGATTATATCAGAGAGATTAAATAAATTATCTAAAGAATATAAAAGAAAGCTTAATATGGAAGAACATCCATTTCCATAAGAGAGGGGAAGGCTATGAAAAGACATCAATATATTGTAGATTTTTTTCATCGAAATACAACAAATTATTTTGAACAATTGTTATTCTCGAGAGGTTATGCTTATAAAAATTCCAAAAATATTACTTATAAGAAAAGTGATTTAGATATTAAACCTGTATTTTCAATGTGTAAAAATAATGACATTATACCAAACATTAAAAGCAGTAGAAATTTTAGAAATGATTTTATTATGCAAAAAGATACTTTGTTCAAAATGTTACATCAATCTTATAGATTTAGTAATAATAGTAGTCTTAAAAGTCCATCTGCTGGAGCTCTTTATCCAGTAGAACTTTATATCATAATAAATAATGTTGAAAGTATAAATAATGGAGTTTATTTATATAATAGAGAAGAATCAATATTACATTATATAAATAGCTTTAGTGATCTTAAACAGTTAAATGTTCCTAATAATGATTTCGTGAAAAATTCTTCGTGTATTATTTTTATGGTGTGTAATTTAGAAAATATTATTAATAAATACGGTGCTAGAGGATATAGGTTATGTTTGTTGGAATGTGGTCACATAGGACAAAACATATCAATAGTAACTAATAAATTAAATTTAAAAAGTTGTCCTATTGGCGGTTATTATGATTCTTTAGTTAAAGAGAAGTTAAATTTAAAAGAAGATTTTTATCCACTCTACTCATATGCGATAGGGGTGTAATGCATGAAAGAATTTAAAAATAGTTTAGGAATCATACGAATTGCAGGTCTAAGTCAGAGAGTATTTTCAAAGTTTAACGAAACTAATAGTGACTTATATACTTTGAGCTTAGAATTAATTGATCTAGAGAATAGATTCCATGAAACCATTAATAAATTAGAAGTAATGCTTTATACAGAAGTAAAATACAATCCAAATCTTTTAAAATTAAAAAGAAAAGTCAGTCATAATAAAAATATTAATATTAATGAATATAATATAAAGAGTTTTAACCTAAAAAATAAATTAAATGACTATATCATTCTTAGAAATTTAATTATAGAAAAAAATAAGAAATTACATATTAAAAATCAAATTGAAGATGAAGAGGTACACAAATTAATAGAGATATATCTAGAGAATAAGTCGTTTATAGATAGAGCAATTATAATTAGCTCTAAAGATTTTTATTTTTCTATAGAAAGAAATCTTGATAAATGGAGAAAAAATAAAAAAATTGATCAAAAATTTTTGATTACACTATATAAATATCTAATACGTGCATCATATAAAACAAGTCCTTTTAGTTTTTATTGTTTGCAAGGTATCATCGGCGGGAGAACAACCTCAAAGAAATCTATTTATGAAATTTCAAGCTGTGGTTATGCGACATTATCTTTAATGAATATAGGAATAAAGAATGAAAAATTCAAATTAAATAAGGATATCTGGATAAATTCTGACAATATAGAAATATTGAAAAAAAGTAAAAATAACTATAGAAATTTGATGAAGAATAATAGAAGATCCCTTGTAGCAATAGAATATAATCAAAATATTGAAAAACTAATAGAAAAAATAAAAAATAAAAATATAGAACATAATGAATTATTAAAATTAATTCAACAATTATTCGAAGTAGGAGAGGAAGATGGTAAGAAGTTATTAATGATGTTATGTGATATAGGTATTATAGAAAATAGTATATATTCATCTGAAATTATAGACTCTCATCCAAAAATATTAGAACAAGTAAATTTAGTCAAGAACAGAATAGATACTTCTAAAAAATTTAATAATAATCTTTATGAAGAAGTGTTTTTAGAAGAAAACATAAAATTCAGTCTTGTCAAACCAATAGATACAATGATGCTTAATAAAATAATGATTATTTTTGATGACTCTATTATTATGAAAAATCAGTTTATAGAGTACATTGGTAAAAATATTACAATGAATATTAATGAATTGATAAAAGTATTAAAAGATTTTTACAAAAATAAAAATAACTTAAGCAATTTTGAGATTGATTTAATTAAAAATACTAGAAAAATATTAATAGATCATATTATAGATAATTTCAATAAGGAAGAAATTTTTTTAGATGAAGATTATATTAATGCGTTATATAAAAAAGTGAAACCAACTATGAGTGACCTATATTCATATACTTATTTTTATCAGTGTGATAAAAATCTTGTGGTTCTAAATAAGGTTTTCAGTGGATTTACAAGAATGTTCAACAAGTTTGAAAATGTTAAAGCAGACGTACGTGAAAATTCAGAAGATATTTTAAAATCAAATAATAAAGTTCAATATCTTGATTTATATAGTATTTATGGTTTCAATGCTAATGTACGTCCATTAAAAACAGATAAAATAATAGATTTAGAAAATATATGGAATATGAATAGTTTAAAAGAGTTAAAAATAACTATTGATTATACTAATAAAATAATAAAGTTTACAATAAATAATACTCTTGTTAAGCCTATAAATCTTGGAGCTACATCATCTAGAATGTTTCCCCTTATTCATAGCTTTATATGCGATATTAACCATGCTGATACAATAAGTTTTGATACACATCTCATAAATAGAATAGGAAAAATTAAAAGCTTTATAATAATCCCTAGAATAAGAGTTAAAAATATAATACTTTCTAGAAAAAAATGGGTAATTAACACAAAAAATATATCGAATTCTACTTATGATAATATAATAAAATTTATTATTGAAAAAGGTATACCTAGTAAATTTTATGCTAAACCAATTAAAAGTAGGAAGATTAATAATATAGCACAAATGAATGATTATTTTAAACCACATTTTATTAATATTAGGTCGTCAATTTCTTACCAAGTTTTTAATAAAATACTTAAAAATTGTGACTTGCTTTTAATAGAAGAAGCGATACCTCTGTATGATGAAAGTTTTAAAAGTAAAAGTTTTTATGAGGGACATTTATATGAAGTAGGAGTTGAAAGTTATTTTACGGAAATGGAAAACGATAAAAATTGCTAAAACAAGCTATGGAGAAAACACCTTTTTAAGCATGGTAAAGTTTCTTAAACAAAATGATATAAAATTTTTTTATACAATACTTTTTGAAAGTAATATTAATGTCATTAAAATTAGAATACTAGAAGAGAATTTTGAAATATTAAATGAATATTTCATAAAAAACAATAATATAAAAATTTCTGTGAATAACGATTATAGACCAGAAATTTTGAGATATGGAGGAAAGGGAAATATATACCAAATAGAAGAGATTTTTTGTAAAGCTTCTTTTCTACAGAGTGAGATTCTTTTTAAAGAAAATTTTTTAAAAAAGATACTCTTAGTTTTAGAGTTGAATAAAAATTTATTTAATTTTATAGATATAAGCAGTGAAGAAATCAAAAAAATATATTTGTTTTTGTCTCAAATGTGGATGGAATATGCTAAGACTAATTTTGGAATAGAAATTAAAAATATTAAAAATATAAGTGAGAACTTATTCGATGATATTATAAAAGAGGAAATAGAAATAAATAAAAATGAACTGAATGATTATATATACGAAGTTAAAAAAATTAAAAAGTTGAATTATATAAATACTGTTTATGAGACCCCTAAATATTCAGAAAATATGAAAGAAATATTAGAAAAAATGAATATTAATAAAACATTATTTAATATACTGATTAGTTTAGCTCACATGAACTTTAATAGGCTTGAATTATATCCTCATTTAGAATGTGTTGTTTATAGAATTCTATCGGAAAATGAGTTTTAAAAATGAAAATAAAATTAATAGATTTAAATAGCCAATTAATCAAAGATACAGAAACTAATGAAAAAATGCTATCTTTTATAGAAAATATAGGTGGAAAAATAATAAGAAATAACGAAGATCGTAAATATATATTTAACCAGATTAAATTAATGAAAAAATTAGATTTAGAGAGATTGATAACAACTACTGTTAAAAAGATTAATGTTATTAACAAATATGAGGAATTTAATGTAAATATATTTTTAATCTCCTTAAACCCAGATTACCAATTTGTTATGACTGAGATGGGAGGAGTTTTAGGGTATAGCTTTTCAAATAATATATTTCTATTATTCAATGCTCAAAACAATCCTAAAATAAAAAAGAAATTACAATCCTTATTAGTGCATGAAATTAATCATGTTTTGAGAAATAGTTTTTACAAATTAGATAGAAATTCACTTTTATTAGATTATATTATAAACGAAGGATTAGCTGAAAATTATGTAGAGGAAATCTTAGGCAAAGAATATGTTAATCCTTGGGCATTTATGCATCAACGCCAAGAATTTAATAGATTTATAGAAGTATTAAAGAATCCATACATAAATGATAGAAGTAGAATATATTCAATTATGCATGGAAATAAAAAAGAAAATATACCACTTTGGTTAGGGTATAGTTATGGATATAGTTTAGTTAACTTTATAAAAAGAAATACCTTAATAAACATAGATGAATTAACTAAGAAAGATAGAAACTTCTTTGATAATTATAATAAAATATTTTTAAAAATTTTAATGAAAGATGGTTAAAAATATGGGCAAAAATGAGGTATTTAAACTAATTACAAAAAATAAAAATTATAGGAAACTTTTAATCACAACTATGATTACAGGATTAACACAGTGGGGTGCATTCATTGCAATGCTCGTTCTGATTGGTAATATTACCTCTAGTGGGCTTCAGCTTGGCGCTCTTTGGGCAGTAAGTGGATTATTCCCAATCTTTATGAGTTTCTTGCTCGGCGGTATTATTGATCGCTACGATACTAAAAAAGTATTGTTTATCAGTGAGTTTTTAAAAGTTCCATTTTATTTATTGTTTATTCTTGTTCCATTCTTTGAAGGATGGACTGCTTGGATTTTATTCTTTGTAATTCGATTTGTTGTTGGATTATTACAATCAGTTACAACTATTGTGAGACAAACGATTATTCCGGAAATGATGCCAGATGAAGATTTGATTACTGCGAACTCTTTAAATTTTACACTAACTAGCTTTATACGACTAATTGGTGCTGCCACAGGTGGTTTAGTTGTTTCATTTTTTAGTCTTAATATATTTTGGATAATAACAAGCATCTCATTTGTATATGCTGGATTTGCTATGTTGAACTTAGATATTAAACGTAAAAAAATTTCTAACAAGGAACGAAATTTTGTAAAAGAAATAAAAGTTGGTCTCCAAGTAGCTAAAAATAATGTCTTTGTTTCTTACGTATTATTATTCGCGCTAACTGGTGGGCTAATCATTGGATCTTTCAACTTAATGATTGAAAGAATGGTGAATGAAGTATATCAAGTTCCTCCATTTGGTCTTAGTGTATTATATATTGCAGAAGGATTAACTTCTGTAATTGTCGGCTACTGGATTGCGAATAATAAAATCATGTTTAAGAAAGTTCATAACTATGGTTATATCTATATACTGATGGGATTAACTTGGGCACTGTTTAGTCTGACAAATAACTTGTTTACTGGGTCTCTTATAATGATTGCATTCGCTTTTGTAGGAGGATTTGTAGTACCATTTGAAAGAAATGTGATGCAAATAAAGGTAAATCCTGATTTAAGAGGAAGAGTATTTGGGTTGTGGAATACATGTAGTATGCTTTCAATGCAAGTGGGAGCTTTATTTACAGGTATTATCATTCAATACCTTGGTAATAGATTTGTAACTCCAATCTTATCAATGTTAGAAATTTTATTGGGAATTGTATTTTTATTTTATTTTATAAATGAAAAAAAGAAAGATGATAATTATGAGAATAAAACAATTTGATGAAAAAGATGAAGGTTTTATATTGGAAATGTCTCAAAGATTTACTACTTTTGAATTTTTAAGTTTTAGAGATATAGGAGTCCACGATAAACAACAAAAAAATATTGCTATAGAATCTATAAAAAATAACAAAGATAATATATTTATTTTGACACATCAAAATGATTATTTAGGCTATATTGAAATGAGGGAATACTATGATATATTCATGGATGAATACTGGGGTTATTTACATAGTATAGCTATTAAAAAAGAGTTCGAAGGGAAAGGGGTTAGTGAATTATTATTAAACAAAGCTGAAGAGTGGTGTAGAGAGAGGGGATTTAATAAATTGGGTTTACAAGTTTTTGAGAAAAATAAAAGAGCGATTAAATTTTATGAAAAACATAATTTTAATAACGACAGTTTATTTATGGTTAAGTTACTAAACTAACCTAATTAAGAACGTCTTCTATTTTATAAATTAAGGAGAGTTATAAGAAAAAAGATGGTGGAAGATACAAGCATATAGCGAGTGGTGCAACATGAAACAGACCAGATTCAAGACTGGTCTGTTTTCTATAGATTTACTTTCGGAAAGTATAAGCCTTTGATTAAACTATTTGACTATTGTTAAGCATTCTTTCCAATTTTGAGGAAAGCCCATTCTATCAATCTTAATGATATCCTTACGCTCAGTAATTCTTTCGTCTAATTTTTTTACAAAATAATTCCACTGTTCAACAGCAAAGACATTATATCCCAGTAAATTTTTAATTGTGAGCATAATAGCGAATAGCGTCTTATTGTTATTTAATTCAATTCCTGCTTTTCTCGCATCATTCTTATGAAGGGATGGTGGAGAGACTGTAAAATAACGCCCATATAATCGATTATAATGTGCACAATCGTTTCGTAAAAAATTAATAGCTCTAAACCATCCTAGAATGAATTTACCTGAATTTTTAGGCACTAAATTTTCAGGATTATTAAAAGATTCAATCCAAGCATTTTGAAATTCTTCCTCTAATGAAACTACAAAATGATACACATCGCCGTAAGTAACTTCTTCAAATAAAACCCATAACGGCACACCTATTTTCTTTTCTTTATGGTGTTTAATAGCATCAGATTTACTTACATCAATAACTTCAAGGAAATTTTTAATGATTTCTTCAGTTTCTTTTATGTCATCATCGTTTTCTTTTTTATATATGGCTGTGTCTAAATACAATTCACCTGATTTAAATTTATACATATTAGAAGGTTCTCGTTTAGAAGCTTCTTGTAGAAAAATAACTTTCTTCTCTTGAAATGTAGACAAGATCTCTTGTTCATATTTTTCTGTCAACCGAGAAAAAAGATAAGAATAATCTTCATAAGAATCAAAATTATTTTTTCCTATCTCAACTTCAAAAGTTTCTTTACCTACTTTTGCTATGGATTGTATACCATTAATAGCGTGTTGTACCGAAGTATCTATTAATTTTTCAATATCTCCTATAGCTTCTTTGCCTAACATGTCTATTAATTCAGTAGAGTATTTAGTTGATATTTTATTAGTGTTATTCGATACACTGAACAAGGAACCGTTTAGTTTCTTCTCAGTTGCTAAAAGTAAGTTTTTAAATCCGACGTTTTTATTAGCAGTTTTTTTAATTTTTTTTATTAATTCTTTTTCTCTCATTTCAACAGTTTCTCTAATATGGTTCTTAATGAGTATAATTTTATCTTCTCTTTTTTTATTTTCATAGTATTCACAAATACATTGAATTAAAGAGGCTCTTAATAACAGTTCGATTTGACCCGTAAATCGATTTAAATTTTCTCTTAAAAATGTGTTGAAATTGTATAATTCTAAGCAATCACTAAAACTATATTTTTTATTTTCTACTCGAGGAAGTAGTTTTCTGTAAATTGTAAAACTATAGTAGTTAACCGTATTGAAAAAAATTCTTGCTTCTTCCATTTCTTGGTCATTGAAAGATAAAGGTCTATCTTTTTTATTCTTTAAATCTAGAATTATATCTTCAACATTTTTAAACTGTTTTATTTCATCATGTGGCATAATTTCATCTACTACAAATGTCATAAACCTATCACCTTGTATAAAGTTCTGCTTTCTATGTAATTAGCTAGATCAAAATAAAATGGCTATATAAAAAAGGACAAAAAAAAGACCCTTCGAGGTTCGCATTCATAAAATTATGAAGAGGCGTGAAAGGTTCGTGTATCCCTATTATATAGTAGTTCATATCTAAATGCAAATGCATTAATGAAAAGCACATTTTGTCCAATAATATTATTTATATATATATATAGTACAAAAAACGACCGTTAATTTTACAAATAAACCTAACAGAATTTAGAGCTATTTTTTATATAAATACTGTTCGTTTACTTGTGAGGTTATCTGTGTTCGTTTATAATAAAAGTACATAAGTTTATGTACATTAGATAGAATGATTAGAGCGCTTTAATTTAACATATGTACATACTTCCCCATAAAATGTTTCAAAATACGTCTTATAAAGGAGGATTATATGGCTAAAATAGGGTATGCGAGAGTTAGTACAAAAGATCAAAAGCTAGATAGTCAAATTGATGTGTTAAAAGAGCATGGGTGCGAACGCATTTTTTCTGAAAAAGTGAGTGGCAGAAAGGTTAGGCGAACAGAGTTAGATAATTGTCTAAATTACATGAGAGAGGGGGACACATTAGTCATAACAAAGTTAGATCGTTTAGGACGAACGACAAAGCAATTGATAGAGTTGTCTTTATATCTGGAAAGAGAAAACATAGATCTCCAAATTATTGATATGAATATTAGTACAAAAGATGCGATGGGTAAAATGTTTTTTACAATGATGTCAGCTTTTGCAGAATTAGAAGCGAACTTATTAAGTGAGAGAACAAAGAAAGGGTTAGCATCTGCGAGAGCTAGGGGTAGAGTTGGTGGAAGACCTGCAGTATCCGATGAAAAAAAAGAAATGATAAAATCCCTATATAATAGTAGAAACTATACAGGCGAAGAAATTTCTAAAATGGTAGGGGTATCAAGAACTACTATATATAAGGTTGTTCGAGAAGATAAATGAGTAGATTGTTGGAATTTAAGTATGTGTACAATATAAACAATAGGTCTATTATTGTAATACACAAAAATAGACCTATAAGTTAGAATATCAGTATAATACGGAACAAAAACTAGTTTTCTAAAAAATTAATAGTTTTAATGATACTCTTATACTTAATTCCTTTAATATAGTTTTCCATAAAATCATAATCAGGACTACCATCATTTGTGGCAGGTAATAAAATTTGCTGGTTTTTCATTCTATTTTCATTAAATTTATAACCGTACCTATATTTATTTCTTTGTTTTTGTATAGAGGTTAGTATAAATAATAATACAAACTCATTATCAGCATAGTTTTTTAATTTTAATCTTTTGACATCATCTGAAAATATTGCTTCATATTTATGATAAAAGCCTTCACATACACTACCATTATAATTAATGCCAAGAACATTTTTATCTAAACTTTTGTTTATATTAGAAATGAATTTAGTAATACCATTATTAAATTCTGTTGCACCAATAAAAGGAATATTTCCTTTTATCATTCTTGAAGATGTTAAGCGAACTCCGTTATAAACATTTATAATATCTTTAATAGTAAAGTTTTTCCACTGAGTATTATTCATATTTACTTCGTTATAATCCGCCACTTCGTTCAATTCTGAATTTAGGAAGTGAAGAATTTTTTCTGCTCGTTCGTTTTGTAAAGATAGAATATAGTTTTCCATGTGTTCCCAGTCAGGCATTCCATTCGTTTTAATAGGTAATGATATCTTTTGTCTAGCCAGTACAGATGTAGATAGTTGATTACCGTATGTATATTTCTTTGAAAATTTTTTTATTAGAGGTATTAGATATAATGCCAATGGTTTAGTCAAAGTTCTATTTTTAAGTTTTAACCCATGAATTTTCATATCTAAACTGACTGTATTCGGTTGATAAAATACCTCGCCCAAAAAAGATACGCTAATAAAGTTACTATATTTTCTAAAATTTTTATGTGTCATTTCACTTGTAAAGGTCGATATTCCGTTATTTAGACTAGTCGCAGTTATACGTGGTATTGAACCATCTGTTAATTTAGAGGACTTTAATAGAGCTCCTGTTACAATTTCAAAAATATCTTCAATTTCAAACAATCCCCAATTAATTTCGTTCATCAAATACACCTTCTTCAAAGAGATATTCTCGACCATGTAATACCATATCAAGTTGAAAAGATAGATAATCATTAACTGATTTTTTAAAGTCATCTTCTGTAGGAGGTCGGTCATCAAAGTAGTAAAAACTATGTAACCATTCATCTTCGGGTTTAACTTTAGATTTCACACAAAATTCATTCGGTGCTTCGAGTTCATCTCGCCATACATTTAATAGTTTTTCTTTTTTATCTTGTGCTTCATTTGTTTCGATTAAACCAATATGTTTAGCGACTTTATATCCATCATCTTTAAAATCAATAAACTTAGCTTCATGACTAAATTCGTGTGGTATTCCTGCTGTAAAAACCATAATACACGCGTTGACACCTACACCATAGAAAGTATCATTTTGTAATGTGATTACTCCTTCAAGTGTATGTCTTTTTAGAATATCTGCCTTTATTTCTCTCGCATCTTTATTAACCCCCACAGCTGTACTTTGTGGAACAATCGCAATACCTTTACCCCCTTTAGTCAAGGTATCTAACATACGACTTATGAAATTAATTTCTAGTTGATTGTTGTCTTTAGTACGCTTTGCCATTGAATAGGGTGGATTAATCATTCCAACAGTAGGTGCAATCTGACTTTGAATTTGAAAAGGATCTTTGCTTAAAAAATTATCGTTTAATAAATTAGATTTGCCATCGCCACGTAGAATCATATTAGTTGTAGCAATAGTAAACATATAACTCTGTAATTCGATACCGTGTAATTGTTCTTGTCGGATTCTGCGTTGTATATAAGCATCTTCTTTATCTGCTTGTTCTAACATTTTGTGCATTGATGCTATTAAGAATCCACCCGTACCAGTACATGGATCAAATACAACATCATTAGGTTTTATATCAACTAGATCACAAAATAGGTCAGTTATATGAGCAGGTGTAAGAACAATACCTAAACCTTGACCATCGCCACCATAACTCATGAACTCACTATAGAAATTACCAATATAATCATGCACAGAATTTGTGAATTTTATATCTTTATAAATATTTTTTTCTAAAAATAATGTAAAATGCTTTAAAGGTGTCATACCTAATTCTGTGTTAAATGAATTTATATGAGTATTGTTTTTAATTAAATCAAATTGAGAAAGTAGTTTATCTTTTTTAGTTTGAGGTTTGATACTTGATCGATTTAGATTTGTATCAATCGCATCAAATATCTTATAACCATCTGGATTGTATTTATCATTTGTTAAGGAGCTAGTATTAAACCCTCCATATTCAGATTCTCTTAAAGCAAGTAGTATACCTGAAACAATTAGTGGTTTATCTTTTTCTTGAAGATTACCATATGTTCTTAAATCCTCATGCATCATTTTCGCTAGATTAAAGATGTCCTCATCTTTTTTCTGCGTTTCTGTACTTTCTTCTAAGACTTCGTTCATATAATACTGGACAATATTTTTTTCTGAAATATTAACTAGAGTGTCCAAATCATCAAGTATTTTATACTGAGGACTTTCGTCAATAAATACAGGAGTGATACGATGTCTTTCTTCATTTCCACTAATGCCAATTGCAAATATTTTTTTAAAAGGTACATTGTCATCTTTAACAAGATGTTGAGCATAGTGTACAGCCCCATTTACTGCGTACTTATTAATATCTTTATCAGTTTTACTAATCAATTCATGGTCATCAAAAGAAATATGTAACGATGTTTCTTTCTTATTTTCAATGACTATTAAGTAAGCATCGTTATTTGTTGAAACAACAGCAGTAAAATCAGGTAAGCCCACGTTACCTTTTAGATTTTTTGAAGCTGTTTTTAAAGACTTAACAACAGATTCAATATTGCTTCCTTGGGGGTGCAAAGTAATACCTGCTTCTTTTGCAAGATTGTATACCCATATATCTGTTTGAGTTTCATTATTGTATTTAGTCATTATAAACCTCGCTTTATTTATTGTTATGTCTTATGTTAAAGGTAGTTACAGGTATACACAATAAGAAGTTTCTTATTTGAATATATAATTTGTTGGGTCTATTTAATATTCTAAAAAGAGGGAGTGTTTAAAGAGAAGCTATCTTATGAATCTTATGATTATGAAGATTTAATTCATGAATTTGAGTACAATTTAAGTGATAATTTTCAGAGATTTCTATTGGTAAAAAATCAAGAATTTTAAGTCTATTTAATGATGAATTTAATTAATAATATATTTTTAATAGCACCAATAAAGGTGCTATTTTTATATTGAAAAATAGAACATATGTTCGTATAATTGAGTTAAGGAAGTGATATTATGATACTTGATTATAGAAATATACCATACGAAGAGTTAGATTCTAATATACCTTACGGACGTGGAATGATTAAATGGATGCCTTTTGCAACTATGTCAGAGCAGTATGAAAATATAGATCAAATGATGCATGAATTAAGTTTGATCAGTGAACCAAAATTATCGCAAGATTTATTAGAAGTTAATGAAAGAATCGCTTTTCAGCTTGTTGGACAAACAGCAATCATTCGTTACTGGTCAGATGGAATTGAAAAATATATTGAATGTAAAATTGAAAGTATTAATCATGAAAAAGGTACAATAAAAATTAAAGATAGTAATGACGTTTCTGAAATAAACTTTTTTCATATTTATGATATTACTAAAGATGGCTATTTAGATGATATTATATAGTATATATAATATATTATATAAGTTATAATGTATGGAGTGAGGATAATTGCTTTGTTGTAGTATATGTCGAACATACAATAATCAATTAAGAAGAATTAAAGTTAATAATAAAATTATATTAATTTGGGTTCTGTTGCAAAGTAAAAAAATATAGCTAACCACTAATTTATCATGTCAGTGTTCGCTTAACTTGCTAGCATGATGCTAATTTCGTGGCATGGCGAAAATCCGTAGATCTGAAGAGACCTGCGGTTCTTTTTATATAGAGCGTAAATACACTCAATACCTTTTAAAGTATTCTTTGCTGTATTGATACTTTGATACCTTGTCTTTCTTACTTTAATATGACGGTGATCTTGCTCAATGAGGTTATTCAGATATTTCGATGTACAATGGCAGTCAGGTTTAAGTTTAAAAGCTTTAATTACTTTAACCATTGCTACCTTCGTTGAAGGTGCCTGATCTGTAATTACCTTTTGAGGTTTACCAAATTGTTTAATGAGACGTTTAATAAACGCATATGCTGAATGATTATCTCGTTGCTTACGCAACCAAATATCTAATGTATGTCCCTCTGCATCAATGGCACGATATAAATAGCTCCATTTTCCTTTTATTTTGATGTACGTCTCATCAATACGCCATTTGTAATAAGCTTTTTTATGCTTTTTCTTCCAAATTTGATATAAAATTGGGCATATTCTTGAACCCAACGGTAGACCGTTGAATGATGAACGTTTACACCACGTCCCCTTAATATTTCAGATATATCACGATAACTCAATGCATATCTTAGATAGTAGCCAACGGCTACAGTGATAACATCCTTGTTAAATTGTTTATATCTGAAATAGTTCATACAGAAGACTCCTTTTTGTTAAAATTATACTATAAATTCAACTTTGCAACAGAACCTTAATTTGTAATACTTGTGAAAATGAACTCGGATATGAAAATAAGCCGACTATTGAAGTAGATGAACTTACTAGCTTTTTAAACAATGAGAAAAACAGCGTTTTAAAAAGTGTAGTTGTGGAATCAGAAAATAATTCTAAATATCTGTTATTTGAGGATAATTTCTCTAACACCATAAATAGAAATGACTTAAGGATTATTGCTGATCAGATTTACAAAACATTAGAATTAGGAAATTCACTAGATGAATTTATAGAGGACAGAAATATAAGAAAATATTTTGAAAAACATTATTCATATAGTCCGATAGAAAGAGAAAAATTTGAAGTGCCTTATGAAGAACTAGGAATTAAAAAAAGATACTTTAATTCTGATAAAAATAAATGGGGATTCAAATGTGGAAATTGTTCAAAGCTAATAAATATTGATGAACAAGATTTCTATTATACTATTATTCCATCATATTTATTCAATGCAGAATCAGAAAGATCATGTTCTAAAGAATGTACAAAAGTGATAGCAAAGGATATTGTTAAAAACTGGTTAAATACTCAAAATAAAATTGAATATTTCTATACGGATGACCTAGAAGATAAAATAATAGCTCAAATTGAAGATGATTAATACAATATTTATTATAGGTAAGCCCTTCGATCCTAAACAGATCATAGGGCTTTTTTTATTATATAAGTGCATGGAAGAAACGCTGGTTGCGTTTCTTTGATTCGTTCGTTTTACTCACTCTTATTTTTCGTGTTTCGATTGATATTTATTTACTTTGCATACTAGCATCTCTTCACTTATGTATTGCAAGTCCAAGCACTCCGTGTGCTAAAGCAGACTTGCAATACCGTTACGAGATGCTTTGACGTATGCGTAAATAAAATATCATCTACACACTCAAAATATAAGAGTGGTAGAAAAAGGAGTTATTAAAATGGGTCAAAGAACACAAATTTTATTACAAAAAATTAATAATGAGGGTATCGTCAAGAATGAATTTTATCATTATCAATGGGGTTACGGTACGGTAATGTATAAAGAGCTTATGAGTTTTGTATTACATGTAGAAAATAACTTATATACTTCTTATGCTAAAAGAAATAATGTATTAGATTTTTCATTAAGACAAAAGCAAAAAGAGTTAAGAAACTTTGAAGTGGAGCAAGAATTTTATAAAGAATGGTTAGAAACAATTACAAGACAAGAAATATTTAAAAAGGATTTTATTAAAGAAATCAAAAAACATGGAGATAATAACAACGGTTATTTAATTATTCAATTAGTAGAAAATCCTAACGGAGATTTAGAATTGAATTTTGCTTTCGTTGATAAAGCTTCAAGTAAAACTACAGAGTTTTTAACATGGCAAGAGTATGCTGAAAAACATGGATATGATTATACTGATAAATATTTTAAAACTATGTTTGAAAACTTTATAAAATACTATGAAATTAATGATATGGCACAAGCCTAATAGTAATAATCAATTGATAAACCTATGATCCTAAACAGCTCATAGGTTTTTTATTTTTATAAAGGCATGGAAGAAACGCTAATGCGTTT
>NZ_KV802759.1:18411-18778 GCF_001810835.1 Nosocomiicoccus sp. HMSC067E10
TTTACTTTGCATACTAGCATCTCTTCACTTATATATTGCAAGTCCAAGCACTCCGTGTGTTACGCAGACTTGCAATATCGTTACGAGATGCTTTGACGTATGCGTAAATAAAATATCATCTACACACTCAAAATATAAGAGTGGTAGAAAAAAGGAGTTATAAAGATGATTAAAGAAAAAGAAATTATGACCATACGATTTTATGAGGGAATTGGCAAAACAGATGTAATCATACTTAATGACGAAAAAAAGATTGATGATTTATTACTTACATTGGAAACAACATCTAATTTTGATGATGAAGAAATCGCACGTTTCTTATTTAAAGATGAAGCATTAGGTATCTGGCTTGCGATTGATAATTCAA
>NZ_KV802759.1:18878-19368 GCF_001810835.1 Nosocomiicoccus sp. HMSC067E10
TGATGATTTATTACTTACATTGGAAACAACATGTAATTTTGATGATGAAGAAATTGCACGATTCTTATTTAAAGATGAAGAATTAGGTATCTGGCTTGCGATTGATAATTCAACTTCAGATGTATGGATTGAAGAATACCATACATTAGAAGAAGCACTTGCTTATCTATTAGTAGATGATGAGTTTAAATTAACAGAAACAGATAATAATATGATGGCACAATATATTAAAGATTTTTACAAAGGAAACTTACAAGGCTCTATGATTTATTTCTATTACTAAAGTTAAGCACTCGTAAGAGTGCTTAACATACTATAAACAATCTAGACTTAAATAAAGGTACGTATAAGTTAATAAATAATATTTCATGATATAATATTATTACTCTATATTATATGAAAAATGAAAACGGAGGGATAAAAGTGAAAATTTTAAGTGAACTAAAAATTAATAATAAGGTACTTAATATCGAGATACCTAATAATGTAT
>NZ_KV802759.1:19468-26234 GCF_001810835.1 Nosocomiicoccus sp. HMSC067E10
TTTATTTCTATTACTAAAGTTAAGCACTCGTATGAGTGCTTAACATACTATAAACAATAAGATATTAGGAGGTAATATGAGAAAACAAACAGTAAATATGAAGTTGTATAAATATGATGAAGTGAAAGAAATTTTAAAACAGGCATTTACAGAAAAATTAGCATCACTTTTAAATCAAGGATATATTTTATGTTTTATCTAAAAAAATCAGAATTTTCATTAAAATTATATAGACAACGCTTTCATTATGATATATTATTTAGAATAAGGGGGAAGAAAGGGTGAATAATTATGGAATACATTTTAAATCTGCAAGAACTTAATACTAATTCTAGTCAAGAAGAAGTAGCTTTTGCTAGTTCTAATAGTCATTCATGTGCACTTTGCATTGTTAAACCTTAGTTTACGGATAAATTAATAGTTTAATTTTTAAGACAATTTCATTATTAAAATCCCCCTTTTAATTATATCGAGGTGATTATATGCATAGTATGGCAACTATAAATTTCATTGCTAATGAAAAATTTTATTTACCTATACGATTCTATAATTATGATAAAACATTTTTTAAAATTACTGAGAAAAATAATGTACATAATTGGCAAGCAATCAGGGATAGAATATTTATACAATATTCACCCAAAAAAGAAAAATTACCAGAGCATGGATGGAAAATACACGTTTCAGCATCTAAGCATAATAACAAGGAAATATTATCTATTGTATCTAAATATTGTTTTGATAATAATATCTCTTTTAAATTTTGGTTAGATGATTATATTTTTGAGCTAATGAACAACAAGAATGCTCAAAGAGGATCTTCTGGTAAATTTATGACGATATATCCAAGAAATAATGATGAATTTTTTGAGCATATAAAAGGTTTGGATATGTTACTAAAAAATTATGTTGGACCATACATACTTACAGATAGAAGATTTAATAATAATAAGGTGCTTTACTATCGTTATGGACAAATATTACCCAAAAGTAAAAGTGCTCTTATATACGGTCCAGATAATCAAATATTTGTTGATGATCGTTCTCCTGTTTTTAGAATACCTACATGGGTTAAAGATCCCTTCCCTATTTCACCTAATAATGAGCCTAAATATTTAGGAAAAAAATATAAAATAGAAAAAGCTATCAGATTCACTAATGCTGGAGGAACATATTTAGCATTGAATCTTACCAATAATGAAAAGGTTATAATAAAAGAAGCTAGACCATATACTGCAGAGTTTGGCAAAAATACTGATTCAGAAAAAATGAAAAAAAATGAATATAAACTTTTAAAATATTTTCAAACTCATTTTACAGATAATGAGTTTCCAAAGCCCATAGATATCTTTAAAGAATGGGAACACACTTATATAGTAGAAACCTATGTTCCAGGTGTAACCGTAAAGGAATATTTATTAAATAATAGTTATTTTGTAAAATCTAGACAAGGCTTAGATACTTTTAAAAATTATTTGAAAGAAATATTCATAATTATTAATAAAATAATAAAATTAATTAAAAAAGTTCATAAACATAATATATTAATTAATGATATAAGTCCAGAAAATATAATTTTGGATGAGAAGTTAAATCCTACTATTATAGATTTAGATGGAGCAATTAATCTAAATGAAGCAGGTGAAAAAATTCTAATCGGTACTAGAGGTTTTCATGATGAGAAAGATGTGAACTTATCGGTTAATCGAGATTATAAAAGCATAGGTTATTTAGCATTTAATATGTTGAGTCCAACAATAAATTTATCTACTATTGATGATAGTTTTATTGAAAGACATTTATTGTTTTTAAATAAAAAATTTAATATACCAATAGAATTTTGTAATTATATTAAAAACTTAGTATATTATGGATCTGTTAGTAATATATCTTTTATAGAAATGGAAAAGTTGATAAATAATATTAAATTTCCGGAATATTCTTTAACCTTATCAGAATTAAATATTTCAGACAAAATAATAAAAGCATACAATTTTATAGATGATAATAAAGTAGAAGACTTTGAATTAATGTTCCCTTCAAATCCATTTGCAAAAAACTATATAGGATTAGCATCTGGAACAGCAGGTGTACTTTTTTCAGTAAACAAAATAAAAAATCTTAATGCTAATATAAAAGTTGATGTTGAAAATATTAAAGAATTTTTGTTATATCAATATAATCTATATATGAATTCAGAGCAATTAGATTTTAGTTTATTAGATGGAACAGCAGGTATAATATGGACATTATTAGACTTAGATATCGAGGAACAAGAACATTCAGTAAATCCACTGATTAATTCATTATTAAAGAACGTTAAAAATTCTATTAATAATAAAGAAACAAATTTTTCAATTGAAGATGGTTTAGCAGGCAAAGCTCTTGCTTTACTGAAAAGTTATTTGATTTGTAATAATCAAGAATATTTATCTGTTGCTGAAAGAGTGTGTGACTGGATAATAGAGCAATTGTATAAAAAAGACCCTGTATATATTTCAAAAATTGGACTTAACAAGGGATATACAGGAATTGCTTTGCTTTTTTACTATATATATAAAGCTACTGGCCAAGAAAAATATTTTAATTATGGATATGAAATCTTATGTAAAGATTTATATGAATTTAAAGAAATAGAAAAATCATGGCTTTATCCGGAGGAGCGAAATAAAAAGACATCAATTTATTATCCTTATCTTTCTTCAGGTACGGCAGGGATTTTAGCTGTTTTCTTAAGGTATGTTAGTGAAAACTCTGATATTTTTGATGAAAAAATTTTAGAAAAATTAGTTAAAGGAATTGAATCACAATTCTCTGTTGATTTAAGTCTTTTTTCAGGGCTTACAGGATTAATAAATGTTCATTATGATATAAATTTCTTCATTAATGATTTTGATAATAAAAATACATTGTCATTATTAGATAATTTGCTCTCAATATTAAAAGAAAATGAAGATAATACATTAAATTTACCAGGACAGCTTATGTATAAATACGGCTGTGATTATAGTAATGGTGGTTCAGGTTTAATTGAATTAATGAATAGATTTAATAATAATGATCGTAATTACTATGTATTTATCGACAGTTATTTTGATTAAAGGAAGTGAAATAATGACTAAAGAAGGTTTTTGGAATAAAAACTTAATTTTATATTTACTCAGTCGCGCATTTCTTGCTTTTGGTAGTAACACTTATACATTTGCAGTATCGTTTTACATTATGTATTACACTGGTTCCGCTATATATTCGTCTATTAACTTAATAATTTTTACTCTTATATCACTATTATTCTTACCAGTAGCAGGTGTGATATCAGATTCTAGAAACAAGAAAAGTATAATTATCCTGGGTGAAGCACTTGATCCTCTTATATTAATAGGATTATTAGTCTATACATACTATTTTGGATTTAATTTAATCGCTTTGTATATTACTACGGCACTAATGACGATTACAGGATCTTTTGTTGGGAATGCTTTTCAGTCAGCGATTACTGCATTATTTAATGTTGATAAAGTTCAAAAAGTATATGGATACTCGTCTATACTAACAGAATCTGCATCACTTTTAGGACCCATTATAGCAGGTGCTTTAATTGGAATTTTTTCATTTGAAATAATGATTATGATTTTTATTGTATTTAATATCATCGCATTAAGTTTTGACTTTAATTTAAAATTTAAACAACAGAATCAGATTGAGGAAAAAAACGAAGAAATTTCGAGTATAAAACAATTCTTCAAAGATGTTTCGGGTGGAATTCAATATATTAAAGAGAGTAGCATCCTTAAAATGATTATAATCTATTTATTCTTTATAAACTTTGTTACGACAACAATTAGTATATTGCCTGCTAAGATGCTCATCAATATTTTAGAACTTAATTCAACTTTAGTAGGATTTTGTTATGCGGCATTATCTGTAGGTACTATTTTAGGTGGCATGATTATTAGTACGGTGAAAGTTTTTGAAAAGCCTTTGTCGATCGCTAAAATATTTAGCATGTTATTTGCGATTATTATTGCTCTGTTACCTTTACCAATATATTTAGAGTTAAGTGATATAGGAAATACTATTTTGATTTCATTATTATTTATATTAATTACTTTATGTGTTCAATTTGTTAATACACCTATCATGAGTTACTATCAAACAACTATTGATGATTCTATGAAAGGGAGAGTATTTTCTTTAATTTCTGTTTTCTCTATGATGACAATGCCAATAGGCTTTTTCATATTTGGTTTGCTCTATGACTTGGAGTTATATTTTGTAGTCAATATATTTGCTGGTTTTTTAACATTAATTGTAACTATTTTTTTACTTAAAACTAATATTATTAATGAAGCGAATGATGATTATCAATTAGAGATAAGAAAGGAGGAGTAAAAATTAACCTTGATTTACTTAAAAGAATGCATAGTATTGAAGCAATTCAATACATATCAATGAATAATAACTATGTTATTTATACTTCATTGATTGAGGGTAAATATACTGTTAATTCTCTTAGTTTAAAGACAAAGGAAAAAAAAGCTTTATTTTCTAGTAATAAAGTAATAAAGATAATCTCTTATATAAATAAAAATAATAATTTTATATTTGAAAAAAAAGATAATGAAACTTGCAATATATATATGTATAAAGATGGTAACATTCAAAATTTAACGCCCAATCAAAATTCATATTTTTTAAAATTAAACAAAGAAGATCAAATTTTATATTTTGAGTCTAATATTAGAGATGAAAAATATATGGATGTATACAGTTTAAATTTACAAACTGGAGAAATAAAACTTCATTTTAATAATATAAATAAAGATATTATATTATCTATTTCTGATAATGGTGAAAATATTATTTTAAGTAATTTAAAAAATAGTAATTCTAAAATTAAAATTGAAAATCTAAATAATAATTCTGTAAAAATTTTAGATGATGGAGTTCCACAATTTTTTATCAAAGATTGTCTGTATATCTTAACTACAGATAATCATAATTATCAATATTTAAAAGTGATTTGTTTAAATACATTAAAAGTTAAAAAAACTTATAAGCATCATTGGGACATTATATTAGCTATAAATTCACCTTGTAATAATTATTTGTCATATATCACTAATGAGAATGGTATTTTTAGATTAAATATTTATGATTTAACAAGTAATACCGCTTTAGATATGAGTTTTTTACCTAAAGGTACAATAAAGTCTTTAAGTTTTTCTGATGATGAAAAAAATCTAGTTGTTTTAATAGAAAAGAGTAATACTCCTGGAGATCTATATAATATAAATTTAAAGAAATACAGTATTACCAAGTTAACAAATGTTACTGGAATGACTAATGATAAGAATATCTTTATTGAAGGTAATCCTATAAAATATAAAAATAAAAAAGGAATAACAATATATGGTCAACTATATTTATCGAATAAAAGCAAATCTCCATTAATAATTCTGGTTCATGGTGGCCCTGGTGGGCAATTTATTTTAAATTTTGATATATTAATTCAATTTTTATGTTTAAGTGGATATTCAGTATTTGCTATAAACCATAGAGGTAGTAGCGGTTATGGTAAAGATTATCTAAATTCAATTGATGGAGAACATGGAATTGAAGACTTAAAAGACTGTATCGAAGCTAAAGATTATTTTAAAAATAATCCAAATATAGATTTAAGTAAAGTAGGTATAATCGGAATTAGTTATGGTGCAACTTTATCGTTATCATCACTTGCCTTTTTTCCTGGCACTTTTAGATTTGCTATAAATTTATTTGGAGTTTATAATTGGTTAAATTCACTAAAAAATTTACCAGAGTCTTGGGATAACTATAAATATATTTTTTATAGAAAAATTGGCCACCCTACTGAGAATCCCGATCATTTAAAAAGAATATCTCCTTACTACCATATATCGAATATTGATAGCCCGGTTATGTTTATTTCTGGTGGTAAAGATATACGTAATAACAAAGATGATTTAAATTATATCGTAGAAAAATTAAAAAAAAGAGTACCAGTTTACCATCTTAGCTATGAAGAAGAAGGTCATGGGCTAAATGAATATAATAATATAATTGATTGCTATACAAAAATATATACTTTTATTAGAGAATATTTTAATTAATTTTAAGTATGTTATTGAATTAAGTGTTATGCTCTTAATAAGAGTGTAGCACTTTTTACTTACAGTAGTATTACGTGTTGTTACTATTAGTAAAAATTCATACTTTATTTTATAAGTACATGATAGAAATGCGAATGCATTTCTTTAATCCGTTCGTTTTCACTCAGTTTTATTTTTCGTGTTTCGATGGATATTTATTTACTTTGCATACTAGCATCTACACACTCAAAATAATAAGAGTGGTAGAAAATATTTAAATTATTTAGATGATAGACTAAACTTAAATAAAGGTACGTATAAGTTAATAAATAATATTTCATGATATAATATTATTACTCTCTATTATATAAAAAATGAAAACGGAGGGATAAAAGTGAGAATTTTAAGTGAACTAAAAGTTAATAATCGGGTACTTAATATCGAGATACCTAATAATGTATTAAAAGCTTTAGATGTTAATGTGAATGATACAATACGATTTATAGAAGATAATAATAAGATATCTTTAGAAGTTAAAAAAGGAAACTTAGATATGGATAAAGTCAATTCCATTTTGAAAGAAGATGCTGATATTTTTAAAGCATTGGTAGATAGATGAAATATATATCAATAAGATAGAATAACAAAAACTTCTT
>NZ_KV802759.1:26334-35285 GCF_001810835.1 Nosocomiicoccus sp. HMSC067E10
TTAGGAAGTTTTTGTTGTATAAAGGCATGGAAAGCCCTACGGATCATAGAACTTTTTATTTTAAAAGTGCAGGGAATTTAAGCGGATGATACAGAATAAGAATTACACAAGAACAACTAAATCGTCTTGAGTGTGGTTTATAGTATTCACCAAGTATGTGTTCCAATGTAACCCTTAAAGGGATGTTACTATGTCCACGGTTACTGTTAGACTAAATTTATTGAACAGACACTATATTTTGGACAATATTTGAACCTTATGAAGAAGAATAAAGATAGTATCATTTCAATAATATTTGTATATATAGTAGAGAAATTTTCATTATTAAAGAACATATATTTTGAGTTCTTTAGTAATCCTTTTATATCTGACTCGATTCTTTTAGAGGAGTATATCGACCAATCTGGATAGATATAGAGAAGCGGTCATTGATTAATGTTATACTAAAAGAAGTTGCTCTAAAGATTCAATCCTTATTTAAGTAGCTAAATATTATTCTCAAAGAAGAAAAAGAAAATATTTTATGAAAAGACATGTATTTGTGATGTTACTTATAAAAATCACAGCACTAAAAGGAGATATCACTTTGAAATATGTATACCATCTAGTACCTAATAGTATGCTCGGAGAAAAGCTGATTCCTCTAAATCAAATAAAGGAAATCGATGCTCAGCTCTATGAAAAATACATGGATAAGTATAACAATTCTCCTGATCGCAAGTTATTATTGGAGAGAAAGGTACCCAAATTGAATTGCCGATGGAATGATGTGGTCCATTTTTCTCCGTTACACCCTAATCACATCTACCAAGCAATGAAAGAGTTGAACGTAAATGTACCTGATGAGGTCAAATTCTATAAGATTCCTATAGAGAATCTGCAAGGGAACGAAAATGCAATATATTATTACAACCAGAAATATTATGGAGGACCATCCGCTCCCATATCCCCCAGCAATATTGATTTGCTAAAAATTGATGATTACGAAGAACTGGATAAGATACCCAAAGAGACATTTGACTACTTTCAAAGGGAAAGCAACAAGAGAAATAGGTTCGGAATGTTCCATCTTGTTCCCCACATATTGAGTATAGGACAAGTTTCAATTGAAAATGCTGAAGTTATATCGTGGAATGAATAATCAGATGAATCAGCAAACATCTTCTTATTTGAGAAGATGTTGAAGGAGTTGAACTAATGGAACAAAAAATATCTTCAGAAAATGTTTCAGTTAGACTAATACGACAGTCTGACATCACTTATGTGTTGGACTGGAGTGAAGAGCAAAAATTTTGCTCGTCAAATGGATGGAAGCTAAACAGAAATGAAGAAGAAATACACAAGTGGTGGATACTTCAAGTAAATAATGATTCAGCAGAGTGTATTAGAGAAGGAATAGAATTTGAAAAAAATAGTCGAATATGTGGATGTTACATTTATAGATAAAGAAACAGTTGAATTAGAAATTGCCATCGGTGAGAGTGAATTGTGGGGAAAGGGTATTGGCACGGAAGCAATAGATCATACAATTGAAAATACTTCAAGCGAACTGGGCATTACGACTTTTATTGCTAAAACACACGAGAAAAATAAGCGCTCAAGGAGAATGTTGGAGAAGATAAATTTCAAAGAAATTGAAGAACACCATGGGACCCATAATTCAATAACTCATTATAAATTAACATTAGCGAGAGAAAGTTAAATGCAACCCTTTAAATTAAAATTACTTGACAAGGAAAAAGATTTTAAGCCCTTTTATAACTTCATCATGAGGAATACAGATCATTTCAGAGATTATATGGAGGTCGTCCCATCTTTTGATGAAGTTATAAAAGAATTCCTATTGGATGTGCCTCCCGGCATAGATATAAAAAATAAAGAAGTGTATGGCATCTATAGAGAAGAGAATCTTATTGGTTTTCTAGACATCCTATTCAATTATCCTAAAATTTACACCTGTATGATAGGTTACTTGGTCATCGATCAAAATTATAGGAAACAGGGTATTGGTCAACAAGTATATAATCACGCTGTTGCTTATGTTAAAGGAAAAGACATGCGGAAGATTCGGCTCAGTGTTATCAGAGAAAACGAGCCGGCTGTTAGAATGTGGAAAAAGCAAGGTTTTGAAACAATAGACGAAGAGGTAACAGAATATGGTGTCCAATTAATGATGGAGCTTAGATTATAGGATTAAGCCATGAAACATCTAGGGCAAAAGCGTTATAGGCATTGGCATCAATCTTTTGTAAGACAGGCGGTATATTATGAGACTACAAGTCGGTATAGAAGAATTTAATCATGCTTTGAGCAATATTGAGGCAAAAGGTAATGTTGATGCTTGGATGGACTATTATTCATATTACTATAGACCTTTTAACAGAATATTTAAGACATTGTAAAGGAAATCTGAATGAATATTGGAGATATCGTATAGGAAAGTACAGAATAATAACTAGTATTTATGATGATAAATCATTATTAATATTATTTCTGTAGGCAATCGTTCAAATATTTATAAGTAATACATTTAAGGCAAGATTCTATTATTTATATTAGAATCTTGCCTTTTTGTTATTTCATTTGATTTTTTAATACATTTCGTTCGCTATCTGGTACGTTAAATACCCATGTGCCTGTAACTTTTGTTGCGATAACACTTCCGATAAGAATTACAAATGGAATTGCTGCTGCAATGAGCCACTGCCCACTAATTAGTAGTGCTGGGAACAGTGACCACACGACAATTTCGGCGATGTTTGTTGCTGGTGTCATCGCTGTATCTTCTATTGTTTCAGATACGTTGTCTGGGTCGACAATTCTGTATAATACAAATCCGATTGCGAATACCCCTGTTAAATAACCGTATACGAAAATTGAACGCTCGAACCAGTCGTTTTTACTGTATGCCTTACCGAGTGGCCAAATGATAATGAATACAAGTAACCAACCAACAATCAGTGATAAAATAATCGGTCCAGCATAAGACATAACGACATCTAGTTTAACTGACGCAATACCGAAAATAACGAGATAATCCGTTGCGGAACCTGAAATTCTCGTATTCACATCTTTGTCGATGTAATCATATACTGGCGTATTTCTAAGAAGTAAGAAGAATATAAGCGCTAAGATGAATCCGAGAGTAAAGTCAGGAATTCCAGCTAATACATGCTCAGCAAGCCATCTGTTAAGTACGATCGTCATACCTGTTAATGCGACGATAAATGCGCCGTGATATGTTAATGTATCTAGCGAAACAGAAGAGATTGTTTGTTGACCGAATGGACGTCTATTCTGGAAAGAAATTAGTCCAGTTTTCATATCTCCATCGATGAACTTAAAGTCTTTCATATAAGCTGTCTGACCTTTACGTGCTGCGATGTTGATTAAAATAATACCACCGAAAATTCCAGTAAGAATACCGAACGTTGCAAATGTAATTGCGATATCCTGTGCATCTTCAAACCCAAGATCTTTAAACGTTGAACCTACAGCAGCTGCTGTTCCGTGTCCACCGTAAAATCCAGAGTGAAGTAGCATTCCAAAACCATCGTTTAGGCCTGGCCAAATTTTCTTAAGAACGACAATTGTAAATACAAGTGGTACGAAAATTTGAAGTGCCCACACGATAATTTTAAATATTTGGTATCCAAGAATTCGTTTAAGTTGTGAATCATCACCAGAGCCACGTTTAAATTCAAAACCGTTAACTCCAACGACTACGAATACTAAAATGATTAAAAGACCAGCATAACCACCCATTGCCTCAGAAAATGGTATCCAACCAAGCCCGTTTGGACCAAATATTAGCCCTAAAAATCCAGCGAGTACACTCGCAGGTATGAAGAACTTTTGGAATACTTTTAAGTTAGATCTGAGGAACTGTCCAATTAAGACGAGGATAGATGCAAATGCAAAGTCAATTACAAAATCTTGAATCGTCATAGACCTATCTCCTTTATCTGTTTTTAATTATTATATCATGGAAACGTTTTATATGCGTAAAACTTAATATTTATTAAAAAGAAGTATATTTATTCTTCCATTTCAGCGACAACTGTCAGTTGATAATCAATTAGAAGGACGGATCTTAGGCCTTCTTCACCCTTCTCACCACGCGTGATCGGACTAACGTAGTGACTGACCATGTGGTCTGTGACTCCATATGATTCTAACGGCTCTGTAATTTCAAATACTTCGTGTAGTTCATCGTCTGTTGTTTCTTCTGGAAGTTTATGGCGGACTTCCGGTATGCCAATCGCATTCGTGCCACCTTCAACGTTTCTTCTTTCAATCAGGTGTGCAAATGTAAAAGGCTCACCGTCCTGATGTAACGAGTTTGGTGATGAAACCGCAACGTCGTCTTCATGTTCAACGCGAAGTTTTACAAAATGTACACCGACGTGGATTGGCATGATGAGATCTTCATCATTCCAAAACGTCTCATTATAATCTGCCATAATGATTTTTTGAAGCAGTGTATTGTTTAAAATATGATCATCAATTGCTGCGAATTCACGGTAATCACCCGGGTGTTCTGGGTTAAATTTACCTTGGAAGTATGCTGCATATTCTTTACCGTCTTTTTTAATGTTTGGTAGCCATTCGATTTGTTGACTCGTTGGTAATACGAGTGCACGTGAATAACGTCTATAACGGTTTAGCCCTTTTGCGTAGTCATCTTCAGGTAAGTCGTTACGGAAATAGTCTCGAAGAATTTCAAAGTCTTTTTCAATTCCTTCATAGTATAGTTCTTTCATATAATCGTAGCGCTTATAGCCTTTCGTTTTAAGTTCGCTCATATGTTTCATCCTTTATTATTTATTCATTATTTATATTATGAAACATTAAAGAGACAATCAAGAGTAGGATAAATGAAAAACCCGACGGACATAGGCTTATTCATGGTATAATGTTTATAATAAACGAATACGAAAAGAAGTGTTGAAGGAGAATTACAATGAAAAAATCGATTGCGATACTTCTAGGTGGGTTACTCATTTCAACACCTGCCTATGCAGATGAAAATGATGGAAACTTAAACAATCAAAATCCGGGAGATTATAATGAAAATAATCACCCGGGAAATTATGATGAAAATAATAACCCGGGAAATTATGATGAAAATAATAACCCAGGGAATTACGACGGCAATAATAATCCAGGTGATTCGTTGCAAACACCTGGAACTGATGGGAATCAAAATCCTAATGATGGACAAAATCAACAGCCGCAACAAGAGGTCACTCCACCAGTGGAGACACCTGTTCAACAAGAAGCGTCTAGGGAATCGGTTGTCGTCGCTGTCAATCAAGAGAGCTATTCGATTAGCGGACGAGTGACACTAAATGACAAACCTGTTCAGGCGAAAGTTGAAGTGGGTAACAGAGTGATTGAAACGGATCCTAATGGGCGCTATGTCGCTCAAGAACTTCAACCAGGGACGCATACTGTAAAAGTTGTAGAAGTGAATGGAAAAGCGGTAAATGAGTCTGTCGATGTTGAAATTGAAAATAAAAACAAAGTAAATATTGATATCGATATTAAAGATGACAGCGCAGACGAGAGTGAAGTTGTAGAGGAAGAAATTCAAAAGAATGATCCTCAAATTAAAGAGGCTTCAAAGGCACTTATCTTTGCGGTTGTAGGTGTTGTGTTATTAACGCTCGCAGGCTTAGTGGCGCTTTTCCTTCGTAAAAAGAGATAACGGTTGTCAATGATATTATTTTTTGCTAATATTAATTTTACCGTGCTAAGTGGGGAATTAGCGGTGCCCTGTACTTGCAATCCGCTCTAGCAAGACCGAATTCCACTTTTGAGGAATCAGATGTGAGGTCTGCCTCACGTACGTCGATGTTGAGACTTCGGTCCTATGCAATAGAACGTCATGAACCATGTCAGGTCCGGAAGGAAGCAGCATTAAGTGGCCCATTCTATGTGCCGTAGGGTAGCCGAGGTTGAGTCGAATGCGTGAGTAACGCTTGTGTTTGATATTCGACAAAGTGGTGCACGGTTTTTTTATTATGAGAAAGCAGAACTGAGGGAATTCCTTGAGTTCTGCTTTTTTGTTGTTCTTTATCAGTGAAAAATATGAGTCGACGTATGGTATAATTAGAGTAATATTTTTAAAAAAGTAGGTGCGAAAATTTGGGATATCAAGCACTATATCGTGCGTTTAGACCGCAAAGTTTTGGCGATGTAGTCGGTCAAAAGCACATAACGCAAACGTTAAAAAATGCGATTGAACGTAACAAAGAATCTCATGCGTATCTTTTTAGTGGTCCACGTGGGACGGGAAAAACGTCGATCGCTAAAATTTTTGCTAAGGCTGTGAATTGTCCGAACAATCAAGGTGGGGAGCCGTGTAATGATTGTGCGATTTGTAAAAGTATTACTGATGGTAGCTCGAATGATGTCATTGAAATCGACGCAGCATCTAATAATGGCGTAGACGAGATACGTAATATTCGTGAGAAGGTAAAGTATGCACCAAACGAAGCGAAATACAAAGTGTATATTATAGATGAAGTCCATATGTTAACAACAGGTGCTTTTAACGCGCTTTTAAAGACGCTCGAAGAGCCACCGAGTCATGCAATTTTTATTCTTGCAACGACTGAACCTCATAAAATCCCAGCGACAATTATTTCTAGAACGCAACGTTTTGATTTTAAAGCAATTGAAACAGATGAGATTGTTGAACGCTTAAAGTATGTATCTGATACTGAAAATGTTGAATACGAAGAAGATGCTCTCGCTTATATCGCTCGTTCAGCTGAAGGTGGAATGCGAGATTCGTTATCGATTCTCGACCAAGTGATTGCATTTAGTGGTAATAAAGTTACATTAGATGACGCAGTAATGATTACTGGTGGTATTAAATTTGATGAGTTAAATGAATTTATGCAACTCATTTTAAATCTCGAAACTAGAGAAGCGTTTATGAAGTATCATCAGTTTATAGATGAGGGTAAAGATCCGATTCGGCTTGTCCATGAACTCGTCTATTATTTAAGAGATACGATACTATATGATGATGACAAATACGCACTAAACACAGTGGATGATTCGAAACTTTATCAAATGATTGATATTTTAAATGATGCGATGGTCATGATGCGCTTTAGTGTCAATGTGTCTGTTCATCTTGAAGTGGTCATTGTTAAAATGATCGAAGTTCTGAAGAAAGATAATGGAGTAAACAACCAATCTCATTCATCTAATAATGGAGAAATTGAAGCGTTAAAAAGAAAAGTGAATGCACTTGAAGCGACACTTAAAAATGGTGTGCAAGTCAAACAGGTCACAGAGAAAAAAATTCCACGAAACAAACCATATTCTTTCGAAAAAATTAAAGAAGTACTCGATAAAGCGAATCATGAAGATACAGGAAAAATTAAAAGAGAATGGGCAAATGTTATACAACACGTTGAAGCACAGGGACAAAACTCACTTCGTGCACTTATTAAAGACTCAGATCCGGTGACTGCGAGTGAAACGAAAGTGCTTATTAAGTTTAAAAACGAGGTACATTCTGAACTTATAAACAACGATAGTAATAAAACAGAAGAATTAGAACGATTGATTCATCCTATAATAGGGAAGAAAGTAAAAGTGGTCGGAGTACCAGAAGAGGCTTGGGAAGACGTTCGACAGAAATATGTTGCGAATTTTAAAGAATCTAGAGAAGAAACTATGAAGGAAGTAAAGTCTTCTGACAAAGCAAAAGAACTCTTTGATAGCAGTATCGTTGAAATAAAAGGTCAGTCCGATTAAAATAAATACAGTAAATATATTATTGGAGGTTTTATAAATGCGTGGCGGAATGGGTAACATGCAAAATATGATGAAACAAATGCAGAAAATGCAAAAGAAGATGGAAGAAGAGCAACAAAAATTAAAAGAAGAAAAGATAGAAGGTAGCGCTGGCGGTGGTATGGTAAAAGTAACAGTGTCAGGTCATAAAGAAATTTTAGATGTAGTGATTGACGAGGAAGTTGTCGATCCAGAAGATATCGAAATGCTACAAGACTTAATTACAGCGGCGACAAACGACGCATTAAATAAAGCGGACGAACTCGTTTCTGAAAAACTTGGTCAACATACTAAAGGGCTAAACATCCCAGGGCTGATGTAATATGTATTATCCAGAACCAATATCAAAACTTATTGATAGTTTTATGAAATTGCCTGGTATCGGTCCAAAAACAGCGCAACGTCTCGCGTTCTATGTTCTCAATATGAAAGAGACAGACGTTGTGGATTTCTCTAAAAGTTTGATGGATGTCAAACGAGAACTACAATATTGTTCGGTCTGTGGTCATATTACGGACGAAGATCCATGCTATATATGTAGGGATAAAAACCGTGACCGCTCGATGATATGTGTCGTTCAAGATACAAAAGACGTCATTGCGATGGAGAAAATGCGTGAATATAACGGACTATACCACGTACTACACGGTGCGATTTCACCGATGGATGGTATTGGTCCAGAGGATATTAATGTTCCGAGTTTAATTGAGCGATTAAAAGACGAAAACGTAAAAGAGTTAATACTCGCGACGAATCCAAATATTGAAGGCGAAACTACTGCGATGTATATTACTCGCCTCGTTAAACCGATTGGTATAAAAACGACGCGACTCGCACAAGGGTTATCTATCGGTGGAGATTTAGAGTATGCCGATGAAGTAACGCTATCGAGAGCGATAGAATATAGAACAGAAATCTAAATAAAGTTGAGTAGAATGATTTCTACTCAACTTTTAAAATTAATTTTTAAAAAACACTTGCATTTAAAATATAGACGATGTATAGTACTATCTTGTGAGCAATCACAACAAAGAAATTCGAAACGAAAACAAAAAGTTTTAATTTCGAATTTATTCGAATTTAATAGTTGCGTTTTAAAAATGAACGTGCTATAGTAAATATTGCGCTTTTCA
>NZ_KV802759.1:35385-35997 GCF_001810835.1 Nosocomiicoccus sp. HMSC067E10
GGATAAAGTCAATTCCATTTTGAAAGAAGATGATGATATCTTTAAAGAATTGGTAGATAGATGAAATATTTATCAGAAGCAGATATTATAAATTTTAATAAAATGGTGATACAAAAATATAGCCCTAAAGAGCCTATAGGAGTGCTTAATGAAAACTCATTAAATATGATTGTGGAAAATATTAAGCAAGAAGTTTATGGACAAGAATTATATCCTAATATAGAAGATAAAGGAGCATTCCTTTTATACAATTTAATAAAAAAACATATTTTTGCGAATGGTAATAAGCGAACAGCTTATCTAACTTTAAAATATTTCCTATTAATAAATAATTATCATTTAGAAGTAAAGAAAGATGAAGCAGTAGATTTTATTGTGTATATTGCAGAATCATCTACTGATTTAGAAATTATTTCTAAATGGATAAAAAACCATATCAATAAGATAGAATAACAAAAACTTCTTAAAATAAACACTTATTTTAGGAAGTTTTTGTTGTATAAAGGCACGGTAAGCCCTACGATCCTAAATGGATCATAGGGCTTTTTATTATATAAGTGCATGGTTGAAATGCTACGCATTTCTTTGATTCGTTCGTTTTCACTCACTCTT